>CAJCJE010000599.1 GCA_903970565.1 Candidatus Melainabacteria bacterium
CCGAGGTGATGAGCTTGGCGATGTCCTCGCCGAGGACGCTGTAGTAGTCGTACACGTTGGCGCGGCCGGCCTCACCGTCATGCGCGGCGTAGTAGGCGATGGCGACCAGGCGCGGGGCGCCTTCGTTGCCGGCTTCCTTCCAGGCGGCGCGGGCGGCATCGAATGCCTCGGCGATCATCGAGGCCGGCATGGAGGCGCCGACGTAGCCGACGCCCCACTTGGCCATCCGGGCCATCGTGGCTGGCGCGCTGCCGCCGAAGAGCATCGGAACCTGGCGCGCGTGCGAGGTGACGGCAGGGTTCGGGCCGCCGGCGACCAGGTTGCCGGCCCAGATGTCCCGGTAGATTTCCAGGTCGCGGTCGAACCGCTTGCCGCGAGCGGCCATCGGCAGGTTCTCGTCCGGGAAGTCGTCCGGGCGACCGCCGATACCGAGACCGATGGTCAGTCGGTGACCGGAGATGCCGTCGATGCCGGCCAGCTCCTTGGCAAGCACCTCGGCCGGCCAGGTCGGGGCGAGCAGGACATTGCTGATCAGTTCGACGGAACTGGTCACGGCCGCCGCGGCGGCCAGCGTCACGGTGTCATACACGCCAGGGTAGGCGAAGCGGCCGACGGTGCCGAGGGAAGAGAACCCGGCGGCTTCCGCCCGCGAGGCCCATTCCGGAATGTGGGTGGGATTCACATCTCGCACCTGATTCGGAATACCGATGCCGATTTTCATTCAGGATTCCTTCGCTGGAGCCATGATGAACATCGGGGCGCCCGAATGGCGAATCCCCGAATCGTACAACCAAGGCTATGCCACCACGGTTGACCGTTCAACCACTGCTGGTCAGTGGCTCGCATCGGCCGGCGCTCGCCAGAACGCCGCCGAACCCGGCGGACTCGGCGGCGTACTCGGCGGCGTTCTGGAATCGGCTTTCGGACACAGGCGCGCCGGCTCAGGCGACGCCGAGGTAGGCCTCCTTGACGGCCGGATCGGCCAGCATCTCCTTACCGGTTCCGGTGCGCGAGATGCTGCCGGTCTCCAGTACGTACGCGCGGTGCGCGCGGGAGAGGGCCTGCTGGGCGTTCTGCTCGACGAGCAGCACCGTGGTGCCCTGCTGGTTGATCTCGGTGATGATCCGGAAGATCTGCTGGATGATCTGCGGGGCCAGTCCCATCGACGGTTCGTCGAGCAGCAGCAGCCTCGGGTTGGCCATCAGGGCTCGCCCGATCGCCAGCATCTGCTGCTCACCACCGGACATCGTGCCGCCGACCTGGGTGCGGCGCTCGGCCAGCCTCGGGAACAGGGTGAACACCCGGTCGAAGTCCTCGTTGAGCTTCTTGCGGTCCTTGCGGGCGTAGGCACCCATGTCGAGGTTCTCCAGCACGGTCATGCCGGGAAACACCCCGCGCCCCTCGGGCACCTGGGAGATGCCGCGCACCACCCGCAGGTCGGCCCGCAGCTTGCTGATGTCCTCGCCGTCGAAGGTGATCCGGCCGTGCGAGAGCGGCCGGATACCGGAGATGGCCCGCATCGTGGTGGACTTGCCGGCGCCGTTGGCGCCGATCAGCGAGACGATCTCGCCCTCGTCCACCGAGATCGAGATCTCGTGCAACGCCTGAATCCGTCCGTAGTGGACGGACACCTCGTGCAGCTCAAGCAGCGCCATCGTCGGGCACCCCCAGGTAGGCGGCGATCACAGCGGGATTCTCCCTGATCTCGGCCGGTGCACCCTCGGCGATCTTCTTGCCGAACTCCAGCACCACGATCCGGTCGGTGACGCCCATGACCAGCCGCATGTCGTGTTCGATGAGCAGCACCGTGTACCCGTCGTCGCGGATCTTGCGGATCAACCCCATCAGGTCCTGCTTCTCCCTCGGGTTGAACCCGGCGGCGGGCTCGTCGAGGCAGAGCAGTTTCGGCTCGGTGGCCAGCGCGCGGGCGATCTCCAGCCGGCGCTGGTAGCCGTAGGGCAGATTGCGGGCCTTGTCAGCGGCCCGGTCGGCGATGCCGACGAACTCCAGCAGCGCGGTGGCCCGCTCGACCACCTCGCGTTCCTCGCGGTGATGTCGGGGCAGCCGCAGCAGCGCGCCGGGCACGCTGGTCTTGTGCCGGGCGTCGGCGCCGACGACCACGTTCTCCAGCGCGGTCATCTCACCGAACAAACGGATGTTCTGGAACGTGCGGGCAATGCCCATCCGGGTGATCTGGTAACGCTTGCGCCGGCCCATCGCCCGGCCCTCCAACAGGACCTGGCCGGAGGTGGGCCGGTAGACGCCGGTCATCGCGTTGAAGCAGGTGGTCTTGCCGGCCCCGTTGGGGCCGATCAGGCCGAGGATCTCGCCGCGCTTGATGTCGAAGTTCACCGTGTCCAGGGCGACCAGACCGCCGAAGCGCATGGTGACCTCGCGCATTTCCAGCAGGGTGTCCCCGACCCCGACCGCGATGTCCCGGTCCGGGGCGACGACATCGGCTACTTCGGCGGCGTGCTCGGCGCGCTGCGCTTCGGTCATCCGCTCGACCTCGGCGACGATGCCGCCCTCGACGGGTTCGGTCGGCTGCTCGGTCGGCTGCTCGGCTGGCTCGGTCATTACTGCGCGCCTCCGTCCGGGGTTACCGAACTCTCGCTGGTGATCGGTTCCGGTCGTCCGAGCAGTTGACGATAGGCCTGCCGGCCCCTGGCCAACAGGCGCTGCCGGGCACCGAGCAGCCCCTGGGACCGGAAGATCATCAGCAGCACCAGCGCGACACCGAAGACGAGGTACTTCTTGTCGCCGAGGCTGTTGAACCGGTCGGGAATGTAGGCGACCAGGAATCCGCCGATCATCACGCCGACCTTGTTGCCGGCGCCACCGAGGATGACCGCGGCCAGATACAGCACCGAGAACGGCACCGAGAAGTCCTGGTTGTTCACGAAGCTGACCTGGCCACCGACCAGTGCGCCGGACAGACCGCCGATGCCGGCGCCGATGGCGAAGGCCCAGAGCTTGAACTTGAACGTGGACACCCCCATGATCTGCGCGGCGTCCTCGTCCTCCCGGATGGCCACCCAGGCCCGGCCGACCCGACTGCGTTCGAGGTTTCCGACGAACAGCAGAATGACGATGATCAGAGTAACCATCAGCCAGTACCAGGGTTTGGCGTCGGTGTTGGAGAAGGTCTGCCCGAGCAGCTTCGGCGGGTGGCCGACGTTGTCCAGGCCGACGTTGCCGTTGAAGACCGGGATGATCGAGGCGAGCAGCCGGACGATCTCGCCGAAGCCGAGGGTGACGATCGCCAGGTAGTCGCCGCGCAGTCGCAGCGTCGGCGTGCCCAGGAGCAGGCCGAAGATCATCGTGACGATCATGGCGATCGGCAGCGTGGCCAGGTAGGGAATCTTGGCCAGCATGGATTCCGGGCTGGTCAGCAGCGCGGCGACGTAGGACCCGATGGCGAAGAAGCCGACGTAGCCGAGGTCGAGCAGGCCGGCCTGGCCGACGACCACGTTCAGGCCGAGCGCGATCATGGCGAACTCGGCCGCGTGGAACATCGAGGTCGCGAAGTCGACGCTGGTGCTGGCCAGGAACGGTGCGTTGATCTCCGGAATCAGGTAGATCAACACGACGAGGGGGATCAGCGCGACCCACTGCTGGGGTCGGGACAGTTCGTTCCACCGGTTGCGGAACCGGCGGACCGCGGATTCGTTGGCCGGCCGTGTCGCCGACGATGCCGTGGTCATACCCGCGCCTTCCCCAGCGACTCACCGAGAATCCCGGTCGGCCGAATCATCAGAATGAGGACCAGTACCACGAAGGCGATGACGTCGGTCCATTGCGCGTTACCGAGCAGGGTCGCGCCGTACTCGCCGATCAGCCCGATCAGCAGACCGCCGAGCAGGGCTCCGCGAATGTTGCCGATCCCGCCGAGCACGGCGGCGGCGAACGCCTTGATACCCAGGATGAATCCGCCGTTGTAGATGACGCCGGAGGGCACCTTCATCACGTAGAACAAAGCTGCCGCGCCGGCGAGGATGCCGCCGATGAGGAAGGTCAGCATGATGACCCGTTCCTTGTTGACCCCCATCAGGGTCGCGGTGTCCGGGTCCTGGGCGACCGCGCGGATACCCCGGCCGAACCGGGTCCGCTTGAGGAACTGGTCGACGCCGACCGCGAGCACGATCGCGGCGAGGAAGATGATCAGCTGCTGGTCGTCGACGTTGCTGCCGAACACGCTGAACAGCGGCTTGGGGATGAACATGATCACGGAGTTCTCCGCGTTGGGCCCGCGCCACCATTCGATCAGGTACTGGATGGTGAACGAGGCGCCGATCGCGGTGATCAGGAAGGCCAGCGGCGGCGCGCCCTTCTTGCGCAGCGGCCGGTAGGCGACGCGCTCCAGGACGACCGCGACGATCCCGGAGACGACCATCGCCAGGATCATGGCCAGCAGCAGGTCGCCGATCAGCGCCGGCGTGCTCAGGCCGGGCGGGGAACCACCGAAGCCGAGGAAGGACAGGGTGAACACGACTGCGTACGCACCCGAGATGAACACCTCGGAGTGCGCGAAGTTGATCAGGCGAAGCACACCGTAGACCAGGGTGTAACCCATCGCGATCAACGCGTAGATGGCGCCGTAGGCCAAACCGTCAAAGGTAAGGCTCCAGAATTCGGCTTTGAAACCGCTGACGTCGAAGGTTATCCAACTCGACCCGTCAGCGAGAAACGCAGTCAGTGGGTGCACGCCTCACGTTCCTTCTCGCAGAGCCGGGCATGTGCTCCGCCGGCAGTGGACGCCGACGAAGCACATGCCCGGTCATAAACCTGAGCGGGACTACAAACCGGTGTTCGGTGCTGCGCGCTAGGAGATCGTGCCGAGGTAGACGATCTGCCCGTTCTTGACCTCGTAGGCGTAGATGGTCGAGGTCGACAGCTCACCGGTGGAGCTCCACTGGAAGTGCTTGCTCAGGCCGTCGCCGTTGTAGTTCTTGACGTAGCTCAGCAGCGCCGGACGGGTGGTGATGCCGGTGTCGATGCCCTTGAGCAGGATGGTCGCCGAGTCGTAGCCCTCGACCGAGTAGGTACCGGGGGCAACGCCGCCGCTGACCTTCTCGTAGGCAGAGGCGAAGTTCGGGATCAGGCTGCCGTCAAGGCAGGGGCAGGTGAAGTAGGCGTTCTTGGAGGCCGAGCCGGCGAGCTTGACGAACTCGGGGTCCTTCACGCCGTCCGGGCCGACGAACTCACCGGTGAAGCCCTGGCTGGACAGCTGCTGGTCCAGCGGAGCGGCTTCGGTGTAGTAACCGGCGTAGAACACCGCGCCGGGCTTGGCGGCCATCACCTTGCTGACCGTGGAACCGAAGTCCTTCTGGCCGGTGGTGACCTTGTCGTTGCAGTTGGCGTCGTCCTTGGAACCCAGCGCCTTGATGGTGGCGGCGGCCAGGCCGATGCCGTAGGCGGAGTCGTCCTGGATCACGCAGACCGAGGAGGCCTTGAGTTCACTGGTCATGAACTTCGCCGCGGCCGGGCCCTGCACGTTGTCGTTGGCCAGACCACGGAAGAAGGTGTTGTAGCCCTGCTGGGTCAGGCTCGGGTTGGTCGCCGAGGGGGTGATGTGCACCAGGCCGGCGGACTGGAAGATGTTGTCGGCCGCCTCGGACTCACCGGAGAACGGCAGGCCGACGACACCGATGATGTCCTGCTGACCGACCAGCGAGGTGACGACACCCGGCGCCTTGTTCGGGTCGCCCTCGGTGTCGAAGGTCTTCAGCTGGACCTGGCAGTTCGGGTTGGCCGCGTTGTGCGCGTTCACGGCGGCCTTGACACCGTTGAGAATGTTGATGCCGAGCTGCGCGTTGTTCACCGACTCGGTGCCGGCGTAGGCGAGGCTGACCCCACTGCACGTCGCCTTGCCGTCGCCGGCGGGATTGGCCGCGTCGCTGGGCACCGGCACGTTGGTCACCACCGGCAGGCTGGGCCCGGACGAGCTGCCGCCCGACGAACTGCTCGCCGACGTATTCGCCGCGCACGCGCCAACGGCCAGTGACAGCACCGCTGCCACCGTGACCGCGCGCGCCAGCTTTGCTGCAGACACCCGCATACCTCCAAAAGAACCCCTGGCCGCCACTTGGCGGATTGCCCGAACGGGCATGGATAGGGCTGAAAGTTAGCGGGCAACTCACAGCATGGACAGCGCGACCCCCCGTATGTATCCACATCGTGACGGTGTTAATGCGTCAGAAACCTGGACAAAAGGACGTTCGATACTAAAACGGGCGTGATAGCCTGGCCCAGATGCGCGAATTATCACCGTAAGTGCCCAATTAACCACGCCGACTCCACGGTCGGCCTAGTGACTCCCCCACGGACGCCACCGGCCTCTCCTGACCAACGCACGACCACCACGCGACTAGCGCACGCCCTCGCGGACCAGCACAAACCAGCCCGACCAGCACTTTCCAGGCCGTTCTCGCCAGGACCGAGCCGGAGTAGGGCCGAATTTCGGCACTACCGAACAACCCTGGGTTTCGTGACGGTTTTTCGAGTTTTCGAGCGCGCCCGAGAAGGCCGACCGACCGGCTCGGCCGGTTGTCGGAATCGGCTCACCGGACCGACTCAGCCGAAGTTCTCCACCACGACGTCGGCGACGGCCTTCATGGTGGTGCGGCGGTCCATTGCGGTGCGCTGAATCCAGCGGAATGCATCCGGTTCGGACATTCCCTGCTTGGCCATGAGCAGACCCTTGGCGCGCTCGATGACCTTGCGCGTCTCCAGCCGCTCGGTGAGCCCGGCGACCTCGTTCTCCAGCGCCTGTATTTCGGTGAACCGGCTGATCGCCAATTCGACCGCGGGTACCAGGTCGCGCTTGGAGAACGGCTTGACCAGGTAGGCCATCGCCCCGGCGTCACGAGCCTGCTCGACGAGGTCGCGCTGGCTGAACGCGGTCAGCATGACCACCGGCGCGACACGCTTGGCGGCGATCTGCGAGGCGGCCCCGATACCGTCCAGACGCGGCATCTTGATATCCAGGATGACCAGGTCGGGGTGTAGTTCCTCGGCCAGCTGGACAGCCTGTTCACCATCGCCGGCCTCGCCGACGACCTCGTAGCCCTCTTCGCGCAGCATCTCGACGAGGTCGAGCCGAATCAACGCCTCGTCCTCGGCGACGAGCACGCGGCGAGCGGGTTTAGGCCCGTCCTGGGCCTCGGCAGCCGGTTGGGTCACCGGGGTCCTCCTGGTGTTTTCGAGCTTCCACCGGCACTCTCGTGCCCGGAATGCGAAGCGTACCGGGACGAACCGGTTCCTGGCGCGCACAAGGCGCCGCCACGACCGTGCGATTGCCCACTTCCGGCCGCCGCACCCGCTCCTCCGGCCGCCGCACCCCGGTGAGGGCCACCCTGGCGGTCGGCGATCCGGCCTGCGATCTGATCGGCGCCTGGACCCTGCTGAGTGCGCTGCTGCCGGACCCCGCGTCCCTCCTGGCCGCCGACGGTCGGACCGCCATCGCACGGCGCGGACTCGACGAGTTGGTCGACGACTACCGGCGCGACTGAGTACGGTCGAGGAATTCGAACGGCGCGAGGACGGTGCTGCGAGCTGGATCACGATGTCGGTGGCCCACGGCAAGACCTAGTATTCGGATAGTTACCGAACGGTTGTTAGCCATCTGGGGAGGAACCAGCCATGACGCTCAACAACGTGGTTGTCGTCGGTGCGTCGGCGGCCGGACTGACCGCCGCGGAGGCGCTGCGCCGGGAGGGTTACGCCGGCAAACTGACCATGATCGGGGCAGAGAAGCACTTCCCCTACGACCGGCCGCCGCTGTCCAAGCAGGTCCTCGCCGGCACCTGGGAAGCCGACCGGGTCACCCTCCGCCAGGACGACGCACTGTCCACATTGGATGCGGAATGGCTGCTCGGCACCGAGGCGACCGGCCTTGACGTCGCCGCCCGCTCGGTCCGACTCGCTGACGGCAGGGTGCTCGACTACGACGGCCTGGTCATCGCGACCGGTGTCACGCCGAGGCAACTGCCGTTCGGACACGAACTCGCCGGCGTGCACACGCTGCGCACCAGGGACGACTCGCTGCGGCTGCGCGCGGACCTGGTCCCCGGCCGCAACCTGGTCATCGTCGGCGCGGGCTTCCTCGGCGCGGAGACCGCCGCGGTCGCGCGCGAACTCGGACTGACCGTGACCCTGGTCGATCCACTGCCGGCCCCGATGATCCGCCAGTTCGGCGCGGAGATCGGCGGCGCGCTCGCCGACCTGCACGCCGAGCACGGCGTCCGACTGGAACTCAACGCCGGCGTGGCCGGGTTGAGCGGGGTCGGCGGCCGGGTCAGCGGGGTCGCGCTGACCGATGGCCGGACGCTGCCGGCGGATGTGGTCCTGGTGGCGATCGGCGCGGTGCCCAACACCGGCTGGTTGGCCGATACCGGCCTCTCGCTCGGCAACGGCGTCGACTGCGACGAACAGTGTCAGGCCGCACCGGGCATCGTCGCCGCCGGCGACGTGGCCAGTTGGGTGCACCCGGACCTGGGTACCCGGATTCGCGTCGAGCATCGGATGAACGCCACCGAGCAGGGCATCGCGGCGGCGAACACGCTGCTGGGCAACGGAAAGCCGTTCGCGCCGATCCCCTACTTCTGGACCGACCAGTACGACGTGAAGATCCAGGCGTACGGCACCTTCCCGCCCGACACCGAGCTGTCCATCGTCGACGGCTCGCCGAGCGAGGGCAAGTTCACCGCCGAGTACCGACGCGGTGACCGTATTTTCGGCGTACTCGGCTGGAACATGCCCAAGCAGACCCGCGCCCTACGCGCCCGCGCCCTGGCCACCCCGGTCGCCTGATCCCTGGCTCGGACCGGTCGCGTCCCCTTGGGTGTCAGCGGTCCTCGGCGCGGACAGCGGCGATGAACTCGTGGATCTTGCCGTGGTCCTTGACCCCCTTGGCGCTTTCCACCTCGGAACTCAC
>CAJCJE010000600.1 GCA_903970565.1 Candidatus Melainabacteria bacterium
GAGAGCGCCGGCCGGGCCGAGGTCGACTTCGGTGCCGTCTGCGCGGGTTTCCGTGATCAGCTCGGCACACTGCTGGGCCAGCTGGCCGCCCGGACGCTGGTGCTGGAACTGAACGTGGCCAGGGTGGCCGGCCGACTGGTCGGCGAGACCGGGCAACAGCGTTTCGCTCATTTCGTGCGCAACGCCGCCACCGGTCCCGGTCTCGGCGCCCTGTTCACCGAGTATCCGGTGCTGGGCCGCATCCTGGGCATCGCGTGCCGGCAGGCGGTGACCGCCCACGCGGAGATCCTGACCCGTTTCGTCGAGGACCGGGCCGCGATCGTGGCCCAGCTGCTGGCCGGTGTCGATCCCGGCCGGCTGGTGAGCGTCCAGACCGGCAGCGGTGACCGTCACCGGAGCGGTCGTTCGGTGGCCGTGCTGCGCTTCGCCGACGGCCGAGCCGTGGTCTACAAGCCGAGATCGCTTGCGTTGCAGGCACATTTCGACGAACTGGTCGGCTGGCTCAACGACGCGGTGAGCTGGCTGGGCCTGCGTACGGTCGGCTCCCTGCTGCGCGAGGGCTACGGCTGGCAGGAGTTCATCCCGCACCGCCCGTGCGCCGACCTGGACGCCGTCGAGTCCTTCTACCTGCGTCAGGGCGCGCTGCTGGCGCTGATCAATGCCCTCGACGGCACCGACATCCACCACGAGAACGTGATCGCCTGCGCCGACCAGCCGGTGCTCGTCGACATCGAGACCCTGTTCCACCCCACTCTGCTGCCCCCGGCCGTCACCGGCCCGGACCCGGCGCTGCTGGCGTTGATGTCCTCGGTGCACCGCACCTCGATGCTGCCCACGATGATGGTGGGGGAGCACGGCGCGTTGGATCTCTCCGGCGTCGGCGGCGACCGGGACCGGGTCTACCCGCTGGAGACGGTGGGCTGGGCGGACGCCGGCACCGACCGGATGCGGCTGATCCGGGGCCCCGGCGAGTTCGCCGGCAGCGCGAACCGGCCGAGGATCGGCGACGTCGACGCCCTGCCGGAGGAACACGCCCACTCCCTGATGACCGGGTTCCGGGCCGCCTACGACGCCATCGTCCGTGATCGCGACGTGCTGCTGGCCGAGGACGGCGTGCTGAGCCGGTGCGCCGAGGACGAGATCCGGATCGTGTTCCGGCCGACCCGCACCTACGGGACGCTGCTGTCGGAGTCGACCCATCCGGACGTGCTGCGCGACGCACTGGACCGCGACTGCCTGTTCGACCTGCTGGCCGCCGACTCCGCCGACGAGCTGCTGATCGCGCTGGCGCCGCACGAGATCGAGGACCTGTGGGACGGCGACGTGCCGGTCTTCCTTGGCCGGCCGGGCTCCCGAACGCTGTGCACCTCGACCGGCACCAGCCTGCCCAATCTGCTGGACACCACCGGCCTGGCCTCGGTCACCGCCAAGATCGCCAGGATGGGCGAGGTGGACCGGCGCGACCAGGAGTGGGTGATCAGGGCGGCCCTGGCCAGCCGGGCCGAGCCGGACAACCACGCCAGCGGGTTCGCGCTGGCCGGTTCGGTCGCGGCCGTGGTGCCCGACCGGGAGCGGCTGCTGTCCTCGGCGTGCGCGCTGGCCGACAAGATCGTGGCCCGTGCCCTGCACGACGACGGCCGGGCCAACTGGCTGACGATGGATCAGGTTGACGGCCGGCACTGGATGCTGCTGCCGATGGGGGCCGGGCTGGGCACCGGCTACAGCGGGGTGGCGCTGTTCCTGGCGCAGCTCGGCGCGCTGACCGGCATCACCCGCTACACCGATCTGGCCCGCAAGGCGATGCGGCCGATCCCGGCGATGATCCACGCGCTGCGCGGCAACCCCGAGCTGGCCGAGGCGATCGGCTGCGGCGGACTGCTCGGCCTCGGCGGCATCTGCTACGCGCTGGCCCGGTTGGCCACCCTGCTCCAGGACGCGACCCTGCTCGACTGGCTGGCCGCGATGGTGCCGCTGCTCGACCTTGCCGACGACGGCACGCAGACCGGCCTGGCGACCGGCCGCGCGGGCGGGCTGGCCGCGATGCTCGCGGTGCACGCGGAAACCGGACTTGCCGAGGCCGGCGCGTTGGCCGGGGTGTTCGCCGCCCGTCTGGCCGAACCGGACACCTCCGGTGCCGGCCCGGCCGGCCTGCCGGCGGACTCGCTGCCCACCGGCGGATTCCTCTGGGGGGCGACCGGCACCGGCTGGGCCCTGCTGCGTTTCGCCAAGACCGTCGCCGACCCCGATCAGGCGCGGCGCTACGCCCTGCTGGGCCGGGCGACGCTGGAACGCGACGCCGGGCCGGCTCGGAAGCCGGCCGGCGACTACGGCTGGTGCTCCGGGCTGTCCGGCCGGCTGCTGGCGCAGGCGGCCGACACCGGGCCGGGGTACGGCGGTGCGGCGGATGAGGAGGATACGCTGCATCTGCTCGCCAACCGGCCGGCGCTACAGGACATGTCCCTGTGTCACGGCGAACTCGGGGTCCTGGAGTCGCTGATCGCCCTCGGCGGCCGGGCCGGCGGCATCGCCGATCGCGGTGCGGCGTTCCTGCTCGGTGCACTCGACCAGTTCGGCCCGTCCTGTGGGCTGCCCAGCGGTGTGTCCTGCCCGAGTCTGCTCACCGGCCTCGCCGGCATCGGGTACGGCCTGCTGCGGTTGGGCATGGCGAAGGAGGTGCCGTCGGTGTTGCTGTTCGAACCGTCGTATCCCTGATTCACCACGGACGTCTTATCTCGCGAGAGTATCAATTCGAGGGAGCTGAAACGGTAGATGGGAAACGAAATGGACAACATCGAGGCCTGGAAAGATGCTGATATCCGGGAAGACGACACCGATCATCCGGCCGGTGAAATCAAGGTGTCCAGGAGGACTCGGATCGGTGCACGGGTCAGCGCTCTGTCCGGCTTTGCGGTCGCAACGCTCGCCATGTCGACGCTGATGGACAGCGTGTGCACGACCTCGAGCAAAGCATAGGCCACGATTTTTCGGCGTTTCTCAGGCGCTCCGACTTTTCGATGAATGGAACCGTTCAATACTGAGTGTCGGCTTCCGGGGTCGACACACAGTATTGGCACGGTTACCAAGCGATTCAGTGGTACCAGCAGTCGGGATACAGGGGTTTTCGAACTAAGATCCCGCTCATGAGGACCCGTTCCACTCGGTTCATCGGCCGCATTGATGAGTTGGACGCGGTGGAACGCGCGCTGACCGGAGCGCGCAAGGGCGAGGGCAGTTGCCTGTTCATCGTGGGCGAGGCCGGCATCGGCAAGTCGCGGCTGGCCGCCGAGGCGGTGAGCCTGGCGTTCACCACCGACATGGTGGTGCTGCGCGGCCGGGGCAGCACCGTCGGTCCGATCGTGCCGTTCCGGCCGCTCACCGAGGCGCTGCTGTCGCTGTTTCGCTCACGGGACCTGCCACCGGACGCCGACCTCGGCCCCTACCGGCCCGTTCTGGGCCGGCTGGTGCCGCAGTGGGCTTCCGGCGACATCCCGGCCGGCGGGGAATCCCTGGTGGTGTTGGCCGAGGCGGTGCTTCGGCTGATGGCGGTCGTCGGCGCCGGCCGGGGTGTCCTGCTGGTCCTGGAGGACCTGCACGACGCGGACGAGGAAACGCTCGCGGTGGTCGAGTACCTCGCCGACCACCTCGACCAGGAGTCCAGCGTGGTGCTGGCCACCTGCCGCACCGAGCAGTCGCAGGCCCTGGACATCGCCGATACGGTCGCCCGGCGGCAGATCGGCGAACTGGTCGAACTGGGCCGACTGGACTATCCGGACGCCTGCCGGTTCATCGGGTCCTGCCTGGCCGTCGAACCGGCCGAACTGCCCGACACCGTGCTGCGGCGGCTGTGGGACGACAGCGTCGGCAACCCGTTCGTGCTCGAGGAGCTGTTGCAGGGCATGGTCGCCGGCGGACAGCTGGTGCTCGGCGCGCAGGGCTGGCGCGAGGTGGACACCGTCCGGGCGGAGATCCCGGCCACCCTGGTGCGGGCGATCGGCCAGCGCGCCGAACGGCTGGGACCGCAGGCGCGTCAGCTGCTGTGTGCCGCGGCCGTGCTCGGCATCCGGTTTCGGCTCTCGATGGTGCAGAAGATCTTCGCGCTGGACGACCACGAGCTGCTGAGCCAGTTGCAGGCCAGCGTGGCCGCGCAGCTCGTCTCGGCCGACGAGCGCGGCCCGGACTGGTACTCCTTCCAGCACCCGCTGATCGCGGAGGCCCTGCTCACCCGGCTGACCCCGGCCGAGCGCGCGGTGTTCTCCTCGCGCGCGGCCGACGCCGTCGAGTCCACCCACCCCGAACTGCCCGGCGAATGGTGCCAGGTGGCCGCGACCCTGCGGCTGGCCGCGGGTGAACCGGTGGTCGCGGCGCGGCTGTTCGCGCGGGCCGGCCGGCGGGCACTGGCCGATTCCGCCGCCGGGTCGGCGATCACGCTGCTGGACAAGGCCGAGGGCCTGCTGGCGGTGCACGGCGACGAGGCCGGCCGGGCCGAGGTACTGGAAACCCTGCTGTACGCGCTGGCCGAAGCCGGCCGGTTCGAGCGGGCCTTCGAGCTGGCCGCCACCCTGGACACCAGCGTCGCCAGGCTGGACATCATCCGCCGGGTCGCGGTGCGGGTCCGGTTGGCCTGGGTCGCGCAGATCGCCGGTCGACACGACGACTGTGCCGCGCAGGTGGCGCAGGCGCGGATGGCGCTGGGCCCGGACCCGAGCGAGGAACTCAGCGCGCCGGTCGACGCGATCTCCGCCCACCTGGCCCTGGACCTGCCCGGCCGCAACCGGGTGAACGAGGCCGAGGCACTGGCCCGGCGGGCGATCGGACCGGCCGAACGAGCACCGATGCCGGTGATCGCCTGCCAGGCCTGGTACGCCATCGGCGTGATCAGCCGGGCGGAGGACATGGCCGAGTCCGACGCCGCCCTGCGCCGGACCCAGGCACTGGCCGAGGAACACCAGCTGCCGATCTGGCGGCTCTACGGCCTCAGCGGCCAGGCCACCAATGCCTGGCTGTCGGAGGCGAACACCGAGCCGGTGATCCGGGCCAGGACCGAGGCGCAGCGCATCGGCGCGATCACCGTCGCGCTCAACCTGGGTTCGGTGCTCGCGCTGCACTCGGTGTTGTGTGGGGAGTTCGACACCGCGCCCGGCCTCATCGACGACGGCCTGGCCACGGTGCGGCGACTGCAACTGCCCACCTTGGAGCGGTATCTGCTGATGACCCGCTGCGTGCTCGCCGCCCAGCGGGGGCGGCGGGAGGACATGGACCGCGCGTACGCGGAGTTCCTGGCCTGCGGTGGTGGCTCCTCCCGCGAACTGCCGCTGTCGCTGGGCCTTGGCCGGACGTTCTGCGCGCTGCTGGAGGAGAACATCGAGCTGGCCCAGCACGAGCTGGCCCAGGTGCTCGCCGCCGAGGAGGAGAACCCGGTCACCTTCTACCTCGCCGGCCGCAACGGACTGCACCTGCTGTTGGGCGTGCTGTCCGGCCGGGTCGGCTGGCGGGAGTTCCGGGATATCAGCGCGGCCGGTACCAGCAGGATGCGTTGGAACCGGCATTTCGTGCAGCTCGCGCACGCCGTGCTGCTGGGCAGGGCCGGCCACGCCGGCAAGGCCGAGGCCGCGATGGCGCAGGCCCAGCTCTCCGCGCAGCCCTTCGCGCTGGCTCGCCATCTCGGCCTGCGGCTGGTGGCCGAGTCGGCCAACACCGACGGCTGGGGCGATCCGGTGACCTGGCTGCGGGCGGCTGCCGAGTACTTCCACCAGATCGACGTACCGGCCGTGACGAGTGCCTGCCGGGGTCTGCTGCGGCAGTTCGGCGAACCGCTGCCGCAGCGGCGGACCGGCGCCGACCGGATTCCGGCTGACCTGCGGGCGCTCGGCGTGACCGTGCGCGAGTTCGAGGTGCTCGAACTGCTGGTGCTGCGGCTGGCGAACAAGACCATCGCCGGCCGGCTGCACATTTCACCGCGCACGGTGGAGAAACACGTTGCCAGCCTGCTGCTCAAGACCGACCAGCCCAACCGGTCCGCGCTGGTGGAGGAGGCGCTGACCGGCCGGGTGGAGTGGCTGGCCCGCTAACCTGGCCCGCTGACCGGGAAAGCCGGTCACTCGGCGCCGGGCAGGGTGCGTCCGCGTACGGTCGTCAGCGGGACGGTGCTGGCCAGCGCCGCGACGTGGCCGCTCGGCGCGTCGAGCGGGTAGAGGTGGATCTCCTCCGCCGGCCAGCGGGGGACGGTGCCCACCGACACCGTCGGACCGTGCACGTCGAGCTGGTTGGGCGCGGCCCGCAGTCCCAGGCCGGTCAGCTTCATCGCCGCTTCCTTGCGGGTCCAGGCCGAGACCAGCCAGCTCCGGCGCGCCGGAGCCGGCTGGCGGTGGAATCGGGTCTTCTCCTCGGCGGTCAGCGTGACCGCGGCCAGACTGTCGACGTCGCGCACCGAGGCGAGCGGCTCGATGTCCACGCCGACCAGACCACTGCCGGTCACCGCCAGAAACAGCCAGTCCTGCGTGTGCGAGACGGAATAGTCGATGGTGGCCCCGTCGGCGGTGGCGCCGCGCAGCCTTGGCCGGCCGTGCGTGGCCCCGCAGTGCGCGCAGTCCCGATCGATGGTGATCTCGGCCGGCGGGATACCCAGATACCAGGAGCCGACCAGGCGCTGGGTGGCGCGGGAGGTGAGGAAGATGTGCCGGCCAGCGGCCACCGGCAACTCCTCGAACCGCCGCCGTTCCCGCTGGTCGAGCAGGTCCAGCCAGTCCTGGTGCGGCGCAACCGGGACCGACCAGAGCTGGCATTCGCCCGGTGGCGGCACCGACCGGTCGTCGGTGCCGTCCGCCGGCAGTGGCCGGGTCCGCTCGGCCGGCTGGGTCATCGGGACCGGGACAGGTTCGATGGGGACAGGTTCGATGGGGACAGTCTCAGCTCGCCGTAGGCCGGCTCCGCCTCGCTGACGGTTGCCGTCTCGCCGTCACTGAGTTCGTCGAGCAGATGCCCGACCGCCACCGCCAGCTGGCGGTCCTCGTCGGGGCCGTGCCGGTGCGGGGCTACCGGCACGTCGAGGTCCGGTTCGACGCCGTGGTTCTCCAACCGGTCACCCACCGCCCCGAACAGGTAGCGGAACTCCGGTTGGGTGGTCACGGTGCCGTCGACCAGCAGCCGGCGCGGCCAGACCGCGACGACGCCGCCCCAGGTGCGTCTGCCGACCAGCCTGCCCAGTCCCCGGGTGCGGAAGGCGTGGCTGAAGATCTCGCCGTCCGAACCGGTGTGTTCGTTGATCAGTACCGCCATCGGGCCGCGTGGCGACTCCGCCGGATACGGGGTGGCCCCGCTCCAGCGGCCGTTCTCGGAACCGATCCGATGCCGGGACAACCGGTCCATCAGCAGCGG
>CAJCJE010000601.1 GCA_903970565.1 Candidatus Melainabacteria bacterium
CGAAGGAGTCGTCGGTGGTGGACCCGCCGGTCGCGTCCGCGTAGGCGTCACCCCCGGCCGAGCTCGGGGGCGAGTAGATCGGCACGGTGACCGAGGCGCCCGTGGTCAGTTGCCCGGCCAACATGCTCCAACTCTTCAGCAGGGCGATCAGGTCGCCGCGCGCGTCGCTGGTCAGGTCGAACGCGGCCAGCACGGTCTGGCGTTGGGTGTTGGTCAGCACGCCGGCCTGGTGCGCGCCCTGGAACGCCTCGACCTGCATGGAGGCGTCCGGGGTGCTGGCCATCGCGCGACCGGTGAGACCACCGGCCACGCCGCCGCCGACCACGCCGGCCGCGGTGAGCAGTCCGCCGCGCACCAGCGACCGCCGGCTGAACCCGCCTCGGCCCTTCCCGTCCTGGCCCGGTGCGGGCGTTGCGTCGCCGGATGTCTTCTCGGCCATCAGCGCAGCACCTCCAGGACGTTGGTGCCGTCGTCGACGAACAGCACACCGCTGCCGTCCTCGGTGACCGCGACGTCGAACAGGTCGCCGTTGCCGGGCGGGTCCTGGCCGATGCCGTCGTCGGCGTAGTACTCCCCGACCTGTTTGCCGGCCGGGGTGATCTCGACGATCTTGCCGTTGGTGGCGTTGGCGGCCAGCAGGTCGCCGTCCGGAGCGAGCACGATGCCCAGCGGGTTGGCCAGCTGCCCGCCGGAACTCAGCGTGCTGCCGGTACCGGTGGCGGCGGGCGCGGTGAGCGCGTCCGGGATCTCGGTGACCCGGTTGCCGAGGGTGTCGGCGACGTAGAGCGTGCCGGCGGGGTTCAGCGCGAGACCGGTGGGCCCCCGGACGAACGCGGAGGCGTCCGGATGTTCGGCGAACCCGGCGGCGACGGTGGTTTCCTCGGTCACCGCGGGCGGGGTGGTGGCCGTCTGCGACAGCGACAGCCGCACCACGTTCCCCTGGTCGAGCTGGGCGGTGGTGGTCGGGGTGATGCCGATCAGCGTGTTGGTCACGAACAGCGTCGCGGTGTTCCCGTTGTCGGCCACCGTCTCGTCCCACGGTCCGCGTAGGTAGGGCTCGCTGATGGTGCCGGCCAGCTGCCCGGTCGGCGAGAGCACCAACAGGCAGCCCTGCCCGGCGGTGTCGATCTTGCCGTCGGTGCTGGGCAGGCTGCCGACGATCACCCAGCCGGTTTTGAGCTGCACCATCGCGGTGGTCAGGCCGACGCCGCCGGGGCAGCCGGTGACCGTGGCGGGCAGGCTGGCGAACACGCTCAGGCTGCCGTCGGGGTGCATGTCGACGATGGTGGTGCCGGTGCCCTGGTTGTCGGAGGAGTTGTTGAAGTTGTCCACCAGCACGTCCCCGGTGCGCACCGAGCCGATGGTTTCGGTGACCGGCCAGATCGCGTACGGGTTGACGTCCCCGTTACTCGGCGTGGTCGAGCCGAGCACGGTCACCGTCTTCTTCCCGGCTAGGAACGATCCGGGTTGCGGGGTCAGGGTGGTGGCCGCCGACCGGTCCTCGACCGCGTAGGCGGAGCCGGCGACGCCGACCTCCCCACCGCTGAGGCCCTGCGGCGTGCTGCTGCTCTGCGGCGAACTTCCACCCCCACAGCCGGTCAGCACCACCCCGGCCGTGGCCAGCAACAGCACGGCGACGGCCACGCGGCGCCGACGGGATAAGGACGGCAGGGCAGACATGCGGGGACTCCTCGACTCGATCGACCAGCCTTCACAACCCGTCATTAGGTCAGTCTTACCTAATTTAGGTGTGCCTAAATTAGCGCCGGGTCGGCACGGTGGCAAGACGCTGATCGGTCAGGTGAGGTTCACATCACCGAACTCGCAAGGCTGACACGCTCAGCCGGTGGCCTGGAGGCCGGTGCCGGCGTTGACGTAGGCGTCGCGGAGCCGGTCCTGTTCGGCCTTGCCCAGGCCGAGGTGGTCCAGGCCGAGCAGCGCGGCCCCGGCGATCGGCGGCACCTCCACCACCGCGACCTGCGCGGCCGGCGCCTGCGCGTGCACCCGGTCGGCGATGCCGTTGGTCAGCCGGGGATTGCGCGCCATCAGCAGGCCGCCGCCGAGCACCAGTTCGGTGTCCAGGCCGGTGAGGTCCAGCCGGCGCATCGCGACCAGTGCCATCGCGCTGATCTCCTCGGCCAACCGGTCGACCAGTCGCACGGCGACCGGGTCACCGGCGTCGGAGACGGCGAACAGGACGTAGGTCAACCGGATCAGGTCGTCGGAGTCGATCTCGCCGAGGTGGATGCCGATGGCGACCTCGGTCGCGGTCGTGCGTCCGAAGTAGTCGGCCACCGCGCCGGACAGGGCGGTCGGCTCCCCGCGGCCGTCCTCGGCGCGCATCGCCCACCACATCACCTCCACCCCCATGTCCAGGCCGCCGCCCCAGTCCCCGGTGAACCGGCCCAGCGCCAGATACCGGGTCAGTTCGCCGCTGGGTGCGACGCCGACGCAGTTGATGCCGGCGCCACAGGTGACGCCGACGCCCCAGGGCCGCTGGGTGCCGGCGCGGAGCACCGCGAAGGTGTCGTTGCCGACCCTGGTGCTGGTGCTCCAGTCGCGAGTGGACAGTTCGGCGGCCAGCCGTTCCTCCTCCTGCGGCAGGTCCACCCCGGCGATGAAGGCCGAGGTGTGTTCGGCGATCCGTCCGGCCGGGTCGATCCCGGCCTGTCGGGCGACCGCGCCGACCAGGTCGTCCAGCACCACCTTGGACGTGTCG
>CAJCJE010000602.1 GCA_903970565.1 Candidatus Melainabacteria bacterium
CCGCCGCTGCTGCTTGCGCCGCATGCGGCCAACAGCGGCGCTGCTGCGGCCAGTCCCGCGACTCCGGCGAATCCCTTGAGCAGCGACCGCCGATCGATCAGCGGAACGCCGCCCATCCGGCTGGGAAACGGTGAGCGTGGGACAGAGGGACCTGGCATCTCATCTCCTCCCCGTGAGCCGGGAAGGCTGAGCCGACCCGACCCAACGAGACTGAACACAATCAAACAACAAGTGGCCACTATGACAGTTGATGTTGTGATCCACGTCAAGTGCTTCCGGGGATCGATACCAAACGGGAACCTCGGTTTCCGAATCAAACCGGCATTTCGGCCGGGCGGAAGGAAAAAATTGTCGAGGTGGCGGCCGTTCGATTCGCCTGGCGGCCGGCGCGTGCACGACCGGGCTTCGGTAGCCGGCGGCGCAGCCGGTCGCCGAAGCGGCGTGGCATCTTAGAAGACCTATTTTCATTCGTCAATAAAATAAGTTCAGCCGTTCACAATTAGCTGCTCACCGAGGTTTCGGGGCTGGCCGGAGGGCTGGGAAATACTTTTCCGACAACGGAAATCGCCGATGGTGGCACACCGGCCTATGTGGACTCATCGACTCGATGGGCCTCGGCTCGTGGTCCGGTGGAGGCGCGTTGGCGCAGGGTCGGGGACTTCACAATGCGTCTGCGGCGCGGTTTCCCGTCGATCGCGGTGACCACCAGTTGGGTCGCCGACCGGATGATGCTGTCGATGTCCCAGTCGACCGTGGTCAGCGCGGGGGACAGCAGCCGGGAGACCGGATGGTCGTCGTAGCCGACGATGGACAGGTCACCGGGAATGTCGAGATCCTGTTCGCGCGCGGCAGCGTAGCAGCCGTAGGCGATCGAGTCGGACAGGCAGAACAGCGCGCTGGGCCGGTCGGCACCACTCAGCGCCTCGGTGGCGACCGCGGTCGCCTCGGTCAGCGAGGTCGGCGAGGCGAGCACCTGGACGTCCAGCCTCAACCGGTCCGCCTCCTCCAACACGTAGGTGTCGGCCGGCCGGTCCGGGGTGCTGGGGCGGGTGGTGGTCAGCACGCTGATCCGGCGATGGCCGAGTTCGTGCAGGTGCTCCAGGGCCAGTGTCACGCCGGTCCGGTTGTCGAACAGCACTTCCCCGGCGGCACGCGCGTTGCGCAGCGAATCGCCGATCGACACCACCGGCAGCGATTCGGCCAGCTCCCGCCACGCCTCGGCGGAGGGGTCCAGCGGCGAGACGATCAGTCCGTCGACCCGTTGGTCGCGCAGCTGCTTGGCCAGCGTCAACTCACGGGCCGGGTCGCCGCCGGCATCCAGGATCAGCGCGTAGAGGTCCTTGGTCTGGAGTTCCCGACCGGTGCCGAAGAACAGCTGCTGCTGCCAGAGATCCTCCAGCGAACCGGACAGCAGGCCGACCATGCTGGTACGACCACTGGCCAGCGCGCGGGCGATCGGATCGGCCTCGTAGCCGAGTTCGGCGGCGGCCTTGCGGACCCGCTGCTCGGTCTCCTTGGAGACCTGCAATCCGCGCAGCGCATAGGACACCGCCGCAGTCGAAAGGCCGGTAGCCTCGGCGACCTCACGCAGTGTCGCGCGTTTCCGGGACTCCGCCACACGGTCCAGCCTAACCAAGCCGTGGCGCTTCCGTCGCACCGTCACGGACAACGCCAGCAACACCCGGCGAGCCGGACCGCTCGACCAGCCCCGGCACCCACCCGGACCAACAGAATCGCGCCCCGGTCGGCCGTGGGACGGGTGGAGTCAGTGCGCGATGATCACGTCCAGGGTGCGCGGACCGTGCACGCCCTCGACCCGGTTGAACTCGATGTCGCTGGTTGCCGACGGTCCACTGATGAAGGTGATCGGTCGCCGCGCGTCGATGCGCGCGATGGCCTCCGGCACGGTGCCGACGATCTGCTCGGCGCGGACCACGCACAGGTGATAGTCCGGCAGCAGGGTCAGCACGCGGCGCCCCTGGGCCGGGCCGGCGTCCAGGATGATGGTGCCGGTTTCCGCGATCACCGAGGCGCAGCCGGTCAGCACCCCGTCGCTGCCGGCCATCGTGTCCACCGACAGCGGCGCGCCGGGCTCGTCGAGCACCCAGGAGATACCGGGAATCCGCCACTCCCGGGGCAGATCCGCCGGGGCGAGCAGCCGCGCGCACGCGCGGTCGGCCAGTACCTCGGCGATCTTGTCGACCAACCCGGCGCGCGCGACCCGGTGCACGGTGGCCTGGTAGTCGGCGATCCGCTCCTCGGTCAGGTCGAGCAGCTCGCCGACGTCGCGATGCTGTTCGTAGTCGCGGGCGATCGGCACCGGGTCCGGCCGGTCGGCCAGCGCGTAGCGAATCTTGGCCAGGATGTCGGACTTCGCCGTACTCATCGGACCTCACTCACCGCGTCGCCGTCACGTTCACTCATGGGTCCGCTGCCACCAGGCACGGAAGGACTCGGCCGGTGGCGCCGGCAGGTCGCGGGAAGAGGTCCATTTCGAACCCGGCCAGGGCAGTCGGCTGATTCGCCCGTCCCTGGCCAGCAGCCGGGACAGCGAACCGGCCCGCTGCGCGGCCTCGTAGCGTCTGGCATCGCGCAGCACCCAGGCGAGCGCGGCCATCGCGATGGCCTCCGGGGTGCGTTTTCCCTTCGCCTTCACCACCTCGGCCCGCAGATGCGTCAGCACGTCCGGAATGTTGATCCGCACCGGACAGACCTCGAAGCACGCCCCGCACAGCGAGGACGCATACGGCAGCGAGGCCACCTGCGGGTCGTGCAGGTCCGACAGCTGCGGGGTGATGATCGCGCCGATCGGGCCGGGGTAGACCGAACCGTAGGCGGCGCCGCCGGTGTGCTCGTAGACCGGGCACACGTTCAGGCAGGCCGAGCAGCGGATGCAGCGCAGCGCCTGCCGGCCGACGGTGTCCGCGAGCGTCGCGGTCCGGCCGTTGTCCAACAGGATCAGGTGGAACTCCCTCGGGCCGTCGCCGGGGGTGACCCCGGTCCAGACG
>CAJCJE010000603.1 GCA_903970565.1 Candidatus Melainabacteria bacterium
GCGGTGGAGTGTGGGATCAACCGGCTCAAGCGCAACCGTGCCGTGGCTACCAGATACGACAAGCTCGCGGTCCGTTACGAGGCAACGGTTGTCATCGCGGCGATCAACGAGTGGCTCTGACATTTGCAACAGGCCCTAGGAGTAGCCGTGACGCCATTGCCGCGCCGTCCGATTCCCGTGTTTGAGGACGCCGGCCAGGCCCTGCCGGTCAGCGAGGAGCCTGAGTCCAGTGCACTCACGCGTCTGCTCGCGCGCGGAAAAGTACGTGCGACGCTGTCCATGCTCGGCCCCGCGTTCGTCGCCTCGATCGCCTACGTCGACCCCGGCAATTTCGCCACCAACGTGCAGGGCGGCGCCGAGTTCGGCTACCTGCTGCTGTGGGTCGTGCTCGCGGCGAACCTGGTCGCCATGGTGATCCAGTACTTGTCGGCGAAGCTCGGGATCGTCACCGGCCACGACTATCCCGAGGTCGTGCGTGAGCACTTCCCGCGCGCGTTCACCTGTGGCATGTGGGTCCAGGCGGAGATCATGGCGATGTCGACCGACCTCGCCGAGTTCGTCGGTGCCGCGATCGGGTTGAACCTGCTCTTCGGCGTGCCGCTGCTGGCCGCCGGACTGATGACCGGAGTGATCGCGTTCGGGATCCTCGGACTGCAAGCCCTCGGCTTCCGCCACTTCGAGCTCGCGATCAGCGCGCTGCTGGCGATCATCTTCGCCGGCTTTCTGTATGAAACGCTGCGGATCGGGCCGTCTGTTCACGGCTCGCTGCGCGGCCTGATCCCCAGCATCCACGGCACCAGCTATCTCTACCTCGCGGTCGGGATCGTCGGCGCGACCGTGATGCCACACGTGATCTATCTCCACTCGGCGCTGACCAAGGACCGGATACCGTGTCGCGACGACCGCGAGAAAAAGCGCGTGCTGCGCTTCGAGCGACTCGACGTCTACCTCGCGCTCGGGCTTGCCGGTCTGGTCAACCTGGCCATGCTCGCGGTCTCCGCCAAGCTCTTCCATACCCCGGCCCTGTCAGGTCTGAGCACCATCCAGCAGGCCTACAGTCAGATCGGGCACCTCGTCGGCGGTCTTGCCGCGCTCGCCTTCGCGGTCGCGCTGCTTGCCTCCGGTGCCTCCTCCTCCAGTGTCGGCACCTACGCCGGCCAGGTCGTGATGGCCGGCTTCATCAACTTTCGGATACCCCTGGCGCTACGCCGCGCGATCACGATGATGCCGGCTCTCGCCGTCCTCGCTCTCGGCATCAACCCCACCAGTGTGCTCGTGTTCAGCCAGGTCGTGCTGTCCTTCGGCATCCCGCTCGCCCTGGTGCCGCTGGTGATACTCACCGGCCGCCGCGACGTCATGGGAACCCACGTCAACGGCCGCCCGCTCGTCATCGCCGCCTGGACCATCGCGATCGTCATCAGCCTGATGAATGTTTTCCTTATCTGTCAGCAGTTCTTCCTGAACTGAACCGCCGAAGGCCTCGCGCCTGACGGCGTTCGCGGCGACCGAGACCGAGCGCACGGCGACCTCCGCGCAGCGCGACGCAAGGCTGGCGCGGGTGAGACGGTGACGTCCCAACCCGCGCCGGTTCCCTGTGCAACAAGGTCACCGAGCACAACATGCCACCCCGAACGCGGCGGTGGTGTTCCCTCAGCTGTCCCCGGCTCCCTCCGCAGAGGCCGCGGTTTCCGGAGTAGCCCGCAGTCGTGCGCTCCACCGCTCCTCGACGTGGCCGAACTTCCAGAACAGCAGTGCGCCGGCCCAGGTGAGGATGAACAGGCCGACGATGACGAAGCCAGCGGTGTTGATGTCGAAGTTGGCCATGAAGTTCCAGAAGCTGCCCTGGAGTTTGCTGATCTCGGTCGGGAGCAGGCCGAGTACTTCGATGGTGCCGATGAACAGGCAGATCGCCACCGACAGTCCGGTGATCGCGAGGTTGTAGTAGACCTTGCGGACCGGGTTGAAGAAGGCCCAGGAGTAGGCGAAGTTCATGAAGACACCGTCGACGGTGTCCATCAGGCTCATCCCGGCGGTGAACAGGACCGGCAGGCACAGGATCGCGTAGAACGGTAGTTGCTGGCTGGCCAGCAGCGCGGTCGTGGCCAGCAGGGTGACTTCGGTGGCGGTGTCGAAGCCGAGGCCGAAGACCACGCCGACCGGGTACATCTTCCATTCCTTGTCGATGGTCTTCATCCAGCGCCCGAAGAACCGGTACATCAGGCCACGGTTCTGCAGTTGGCGTTCGAGTTCGGCCTCGTCGTAGGTGCCTTTGCGCATGGACCGGAACACCCGGAAGATCCCGGCCAGGATGACCAGGTTGAGAATGCCGATGAGGTAGAGGAAGGCCGCGGAGACGATGGTGCCGAAGATCCCGCCGAACTGTTCAAGGCCCGAATTGTTGTTCGACACGGCGGAGTAGACGGCTTTCTCGGCGACCACGATCCCCACACCGATCGCGACCACGATGGTGGAGTGCCCGAGCGAGAACCAGAAACCCACACTGAGCGGGCGTTTGTCCTCGTTCATCAGCTTGCGGGTGGTGTTGTCGATCGCGGAGATGTGGTCTGCGTCGAAGGCGTGCCGCAGCCCTAACCCTCGATCCACCGACGTGGGTTGACGGGTAGTTAGTGATCTTGAGGAGCACGGACCGCGGGGATTCGGTCATGGCGTAGCTGCTGGTCTGCCCAACCTTTCCACTATTGTTCCTGGTCGCAGGGACAGATCGGTGCTCAG
>CAJCJE010000604.1 GCA_903970565.1 Candidatus Melainabacteria bacterium
GCGGTGGAGTGTGGGATCAACCGGCTCAAGCGCAACCGTGCCGTGGCTACCAGATACGACAAGCTCGCGGTCCGTTACGAGGCAACGGTTGTCATCGCGGCGATCAACGAGTGGCTCTGACATTTGCAACAGGCCCTAGGACGTGGCCGTGAGGTAGGCCAGGATGCCGGCGGTGATGGCGTCCGCGTAGCGCTGTCGACCGTCCGCACTGGACTGTACGGCGGCGTCGGCCGCGTCGCGCATGTTGCCGCATTCGATCAGCACGGTCGGCCGGTCGGAGAGGTTGAGGCCGCCGAGGTCGTCGCGGCCGAACAGGCCGTTGGCGCCGATGTAGTCGGCCAGTGCGAAACCGGCGGCGTGCACGCTGTCGCGCAGCGCGGTGGCCAGCTGGATCGAGGGCGCGCCCTGTTCGGCGTTCAGCGGCGGGCTGGCGTACTCGACGTGGAAACCGTGCGCCCCGGCGGAATCCGAGCCGTCCGCGTGGATGGACACCACGGCCGCCGCGTCCGCGTTGTTGCCGATCGCGGCCCGCTCGTTCACGCAGGGGCCGACCCCGGTGTCCGAGGAACGGGTCATGATCACGGTGATGCCCTTGGCCTGTAGTTCGGTCGCCACCCGGTTGGCCACGTCCCAGTTGAAGGCGTGCTCGGCGTAGCCGGCATTGGTCGCGGTACCCGTTGTGTTGCAGGCCTTTTCCTGCCCGCGCCCGGCCGGCACCAGCGCGTTGATCTGCGCGGGATGGCTGGCGTTGCCACCGTTGTGGCCCGGATCGAGGACGACCACTTTGCCGCTCAACCCAGGCGAGGACGCCGGGGAAGCCGTGGTCGTCGGGGCGGCGCCGGCGCTTGAAGGAGGTGTGGTGGAACGGGCGACGGTCGGGGTGGGGGCGGCGCTCGGCGCCGGGCCGCAGCCGGTCAGCGCGAGCGCGGCCACGGCCAGCGCCACCGCCGAGCGCCGGCCGACGCGACGAGGAAACACGGGCCGAACGGTAGCAGCGGCGGCGAGGCTACGCTGGGCACTATCCGACGAGAGGAGCTGCGGTGCAGCCGGGTGGTATGCCAGACATGCAGCAAATCCTGCAACAGGCACAGCAGATGCAGCAGCAGCTCATGAGCGCCCAGCAGGAGCTGGCCGATTCCGAGGTGATCGGTTCGGCCGGTGGCGGCCTGGTCACCGCGGTGATGACCGGCGGCGGCGAACTCAAGAGCCTGACCATCGACCCCAAGGTGGTCGATCCCGAGGACGTGGAGACCCTGGCCGACCTGGTGGTCGCCGCGGTTCGCGACGCCAATCACCAGGTGTCCGACCTCGCCTCGCAGAAGATGGGTCCGTTGGCCGGTGGCCTCGGTGGCGGTCTCGGCCTGCCTGGTTTCTGAGTTCCGCGACCGACAGCCACGTACTGGGGCGACAACGTCCCGGGCAAGCAACGTTCTAGGTAGACGGGTACAGGGGTGTACGAGGGACCGGTCCAGGACCTGATCGACGAGCTCGGCCGGCTTCCCGGTGTCGGGCCGAAGAGCGCGCAGCGCATCGCGTTCCATCTGCTCGGCGTCGACCCGGCTGATCTCTCCCGGCTTCAGGATGCCTTGCAGCGGGTCAAGGACGGCGTGCTGTTCTGCGATGTCTGCGGCAACGTCTCGGCCGAGCAGACCTGCCGGATCTGCAAGGACCCTCGGCGTGACGTCACCAAGGTGTGCGTGGTCGAGGAGCCCAAGGACGTGGCGGCCATCGAGCGGACCCGCGAGTTCAAGGGCCGCTACCACGTGCTCGGCGGCGCCCTCGATCCGCTTTCCGGCGTCGGCCCCGACCAGTTGCGGATCAGGGAGCTGCTGACCAGGATCGGCACCGCCTCGGCGGAGGGCGAGATCAGCGAGCTGATCATCGCGACCGACCCGAACACCGAGGGCGAGGCGACCGCGACGTACCTGGTCCGGATGCTGCGCGACTTCCCCGGCCTCGCGGTCACCCGGCTCGCCTCCGGGCTGCCGATGGGCGGCGATCTGGAATTCGCCGACGAGCTGACCCTTGGGCGGGCGTTCTCCGGGCGCCGCGCGGTCTGAGCGGGTGATGTCGTCCCGGTGGGTGCCGACGCGGACGGTAGCGGTTCGGCCGGTCGGTGAATCGGTCCGGCAGGCCGGCGAGCATCTCGTTCGGGTGATTTCCGACGCGGTGCTGGCCGCGCCGCCGAGGCTGGGCGCGGTGCGGGTGGTGGCGCTGGACGGACCGTCCGGGTCGGGGAAGTCCACCCTGGCCGAGGTGCTGCGCGGCGAGTTCGAGCGATGCGGGGCCTCCGTGGAACTGGTGCCGACCGATCATTTCGCCACCTGGGACAATCCGGTCAGCTGGTGGCCGCGACTGGTCGACGGCGTGCTCCGGCCCTTGCGCACGGGCCAATCCGGTCACTACCAGGTGATGGACTGGACGGGCGGGCGGCCGAGTTTGGGCCGGTCGCGGCGGGTCGAGGTGCCCGACGTGCTGCTCGTCGAGGGTGTGTCGGCCGGTCGGCGGTCGGTGCGGGCGGCACTGTCGGCACTGGTGTGGGTCGAGGTCGCCTCGGCCGGGGTCAGGCTGGCTCGGGCGGTGCGCCGCGACGGGGCCGGGGCGCGGCCGGACCTACTCCGCTGGCAGGCCTTCGAACAGGGCTGGTTCGCCGTCGACGGCACCCGCGACGCCGCCGACCACCACTGTGTCGGTTAGGGGCGAATGCCCTGATTGACGGGCTCGGAGTGGGCCGGACCCGGCGGATCGGGCACACTGGGCGTCGGGCGGGCCCAGCAGGGTGGCAGCTCATCGGGGCAGAAAATTCTAAGGGGCGAGCCAGTGCACGCGATTGACCAGTGGCTCGAAGCGGTTCCTCCGCTGGTGGTGTGCCTGATCGTCGGGCTGTTCGTGATGGTCGAGAGCCTCGGCATCCCGTTCCCGGCCGAAACCGTCCTGATCGCGACCGTCGTCCTGGTCTCGCAACGCGCGCTGCACGTGCCGGTGCTGTGGATCGCGGTCTCGGCCAGCCTCGCCGCGATCATCGGCGACTCCATCGGCTTCGCCATCGGGCACCGGT
>CAJCJE010000605.1 GCA_903970565.1 Candidatus Melainabacteria bacterium
GCTCGACGCCGAACTCGACGGGGTGATCTCGACCGGCTACGCGACCACGTTCGAGGAGTTGGAGGTCGGCCTGCACGCGGTCGCCGTCCCGGTCTTCGGCGCCGGGGGACGGGTGGTCGGCGCGATGAGCGTGTCCGGCCCCGCCTACCGCCTGCCCCGCCGCCAGATCAACTCCACCGTCGCGAACCTGACCACCGCCGCGACCGAACTGTCCGGCCACCTGGCCCTGCTCGCATAGCCGTTCGCCCGACCCGGTGGTCGGCAGCCGCTCGCCCGGTGTGGTTAGCAGCACTCCTGGTGCGCTGGGTAACCCTCCCTGTGGGCTGGGTAGCCCTCACCCACCTGGTTTCACCCGTCCTATACCCCATTCGCCGATCTTGTCAACCCACCATCCACAGCCACTCGAACTATCCACGGCACAGCGGATTCTCCGCCCCGCACCGTCCACCTTGGATAGACTGGCCGAGGGCCGTCCCCCCGGTGGATGGGTGGGGGGTGCGCGCGTGCGCGCGAGAGAAAGTTGTGGGGCGCGGGCTCGCTGTGGTCGGCGGAGGTTGTGTCGTCGGTGGGGTGCGCGGGTGATCATCGGCGCTGGTCCGTTCGGTGTGTGTGTCGAATCGCGGTCTTGACAGCGCCGGGGCGCGCAGCGCACCGTGACGCTTGTTGCGAAACATGTCCCTCAATGCGCAACACGACACCAGCGCAGCACGAGGTACCGCCCACGCGACACAGCGACCACTTTCCCCCTGACCGAGGGAGGACGTCATGGCCGTACTGCCACGTGTCGTCATCGTCGGCGCCGGCATCGTCGGCGCGGCCATCGCTGATGAACTGACCGAGCGCGGCTGGACCGATGTCACCGTGTTGGAGCAGGGCAACCTGTTCACCACCGGCGGGTCCACCTCGCACGCGCCCGGCCTGGTCTTCCAGACCACGCCGAACCGCACCATGACCGAGTTCGCCAAGTACACCGTCGCCAAGTACTCCGGGCTGGCGCTCGACGGCGCCTGGTGTTTCCAGCAGCTGGGTGGTCTGGAGGTCGCGACGACCGAGGAACGCTGTCGCGATCTTGCCCGTCGGCACGGTTGGGCCAGCGCCTGGGGAGTGCCGAGTCATCTGCTTTCGCCCGAGGAGTGCGCCGCCCTGCACCCGCTGCTCGACCCCGCCGGCATTCTCGGCGGGTTCCACATTCCGAGTGACGGGCTGGCCAAACCGGTCCGGGCGACCGAGGCACAGGCGCGCCGGGCGATGGCTCGCGGCGCCCGGTTCCTCGGCGGCCAGAAGGTGATCGCGGTCGAGCAGGCGGGCGGTCGGGTGACCGGGGTCGCGACCGAGACGGATCGGTTTCCGGCCGATGTCGTGCTCTCCTGCGCCGGCATGTGGGGGCCGACCATCGGCGCCCTCGTCGACCTGGCCATTCCGCTGGTGCCGATGGCCCACCAGTACGTGCGGACCACGCCCCTTCCCGCGTTGGCCGGCGCGAACACCGAACTGGGCGAGGCGAGCAAGCCGATCCTGCGGCACCAGGGCGCGGATCTGTACTTCCGTGAACACGGCGACCGGCTCGGCATCGGCGCCTACGGCCACCAGCCGATGCCGGTGGCCGCCGAGAGCATCGGCGATCCGCGCACCAGCGCGGGAATGCCGTCGGAGCGGCCCTTCACCCCGGCGGACTTCGACCAGTCCTGGGCGGACGCGGTCGAACTGCTGCCGGTGCTGGCCGAGGCCAAGGTGCAGGAGGGCGTCAACGGGCTGTTCTCCTTCACCCCGGACGGCAATCCGCTGCTCGGCGAGCACCCGAACCTGCGCGGTTTCTGGGTCGCCGAAGCGGTCTGGATCACCCATTCCGCCGGGGTGGCGAAGGCCGTCGCGGAATGGCTGGTCGACGGGCAACCCGCGATCGACCTGCACGCCTGCGACCTCAACCGGTTCGACACCGCCGCCCTGGCCCCCGACTACGTGCACGCCCGCAGCTGCCGCAGTTTCGTCGAGGTCTACGACGTGCTGCATCCGCTTGACCCGGTCGTGGTGCCCGGCGGGGTGCGCACCAGCCCGTTCTACGAACGGCAGGCCGCGCTCGGCGCGCACTTCCTGGAGAGCGGCGGCTGGGATCGACCCTTCTGGTACGAGGCCAACGCGAACCTGCCGGAGGTCGACGGAATCCCGACCCGCAACGACTGGGCGGCCCGGCACTGGTCGCCGATCGCCGGGGCCGAGGCCCGCGTGGCCCGCGAGCGCGTCGCGCTGTTCGACATGACCCCGCTGAAGCGGCTGGAGGTGTCCGGCCCCGGCGCGCTGGAGCTGTTGCAGCGGCTGACCACCAACCAACTGGCCAAGAAGCCGGGTTCGGTGACCTACACGCTGATGCTCGACCACGACGGCGGCGTGCGCAGCGACCTGACCGTCGCCCGCCTCGCCGAGGACCGCTTCCAGGTCGGCGTGAACGGCAACCTCGACCAGGACTGGATCACCCGGCACCTGCCGGCCGACGGCACGGTGCAGGTCCGCGACATCACGCCGGGCACCTGCTGCATCGGCCTGTGGGGGCCGTTGGCGCGGGCGGTGCTGCAACCGTTGACCCGGCAGGACTTCTCCGCGAAGGCGATGCGCTACTTCACCGGCCGCCAGACCTACCTCGGCAACGTGCCGGTGCTCGCGCTGCGGCTGTCCTACGTCGGTGAACTCGGTTGGGAGCTGTACACCACCGCCGATCTCGGCCGGGCGCTGTGGGACGCGCTGTGGGAGGCCGGCCAGGACTTCGGCATCATCGCGGCCGGCCGCGGCGCGTTCAACTCGATGCGGCTGGAGAAGGGCTACCGGTCCTGGGGCACCGACCTGACCGCCGAACACGACCCGTACGAGGCCGGCCTCGGGTTCGCGGTCCGACCCGACAAGGGACCCTTCATCGGCAGCGCGGCCATTGCCGGGCGGTCGAGCCAGACCGCGCGCCGCCGACTGACCTGCCTGACCATCGACGATCCACACGCGGTGGTCCTGGGCAACGAGCCGGTGTTCGTGGCCGGCGCCCCGGTCGGCTACGTCACCAGTGCCGCCTACGGCTACACCGTCGACAAGAACATCGCCTACGCCTGGTTGCCGGCCGAGGCCGCGGCCACGGGCACCCCGGTGCGGGTGGAGTACTTCGGCGACCGGGTGCCGGCGGTCGTGGCCGAGGAACCGATCTTCGATCCGGGCATGGCACGACTTCGCGGTTGAGCCCGTCGGCCGCGCCGCGCCGGCCGCGCCAACGACGTTATCGGAGGGTAGGGCTATGTCGTCCAGTCATGACGTGATCGTCATCGGGCTCGGCGGAATGGGCAGTGCCGCCGCGTACCGCATCGCCCAGCGCGGCCTGCGGGTGCTCGGCCTCGACCGCTATCCGCCGGTGCACAACCGGGGTTCCAGCCACGGCGGCTCGCGGATCACCCGGCAGGCCTATTTCGAGGACCCGGCCTACGTGCCGCTGCTGTTGCGCGCGGCGGAACTCTGGCCGGAGGTGGAGGCGGCGACCGGTCGCCGGATTCTGCACACCACCGGCGGGGTGATGGTCGGCAGGTCCGACAGCCGGACCGTGGCCGGCAGCCTGGCCAGCGCCCGGCAGTGGGGCCTTGAGCACGAACTCCTCGACGCCGACCAACTGCGCCGACGGTTCCCGACCTTCGCGCCCGAGGACGACGAGGTGGCGCTGTACGAGGCCAATGCGGGCTTCGTGGTGCCGGAGGCG
>CAJCJE010000606.1 GCA_903970565.1 Candidatus Melainabacteria bacterium
CGACCGGCTACCCGGCTGGCCGGCGGTCACCGTCGCGCCGGACTCCCTGCACGCCTGCTGAGCCAGCACCCGCGCCACCGGATCAGCCCGGCTGCCTGGTCCAGAGATCGACGACGCTGACCCCGACCTCGGCCAACAGCCGCCGGGTCAGCGGGAGGCTGATCCCGACCACGCTGGACGGGTCGCCGTCGACGCCCTCGACGAACCAGCCGCCGAGACCGTCCAGGGTGAACCCGCCGGCCACCAACAGCGGCTCACCGGTCGCCAGATACGCGGTCAGCTCGGCCTCGCTCGGCGTGCCGAACCGCACCGTGGTGGCCTGCACCCCGGCCACCCGCCGGTCCGGTGTCCCGTCGACCAGGCGGATGATCGCGTGACCGGTGAGCAGTTCCGCGCTCGCCCCGGCCATCGACGCCCAGCGCTGCCGGGCCACCGCTTCGGTGTGTGGTTTGCCGACGATCTCCGGACCGTCTGGCCCGGTCATCGACAGCATCGAGTCGCAGCCGATCACCACCGCGTCCGGACAGTCCTGGGCAATCGCGGACAGGACCGCCTCGGCCTTGGCCGTGGCCAGCGCGGCGACCAGGTCGGCGTGGCTGGGATCGGTCAGCGCGGCGGCGACCGCGTCCTCGTCCACTCCGGACACCTCGATCACCGGCTCGATCCCGGCCGCACGCAGCACGGCCAGCCTGGCCGGGGACGCGGAAGCTAGTACCAATCGCACTCCGCGACCCTATCCAGCCAGGCCGGCCGTACGTGTCAACAGGCCCGTCGGGGCAGTGGTTCAGACCGGTTCGGTGACCAGTTCCGGCGCCGAGGGCAGGGGCGCGGAGGGCCGGGCCGGCCGCCGGGTGGTCATGAACGCACAGGCCACCGCGCCGATCACCAGCACAACGGCCGGCAGGATCAGCGTTGCCTTCGCCGCATCGGTGAACCCCTGGTGGAACGCGGCCGTGCCGAGTTGCGCGAGTTTCGCGGCCACCTGCGCCGGCAGACCGGTCACGTGCGCCGCCGCGCCCCCGGCCCCGTTGGAGGCCGAGGCCGCCGAGGCGTCGACGCCGGCGATGAACGGCTGCCGGTAGGGCGCCGGCAGCGCCGCCGCGTTGCGCACCGCGGCGTCGTGCATCGACACGGTCAGCCGGGCCTGCAACAGCACGCCGATGGCGGCACTGCCCAGCACGCTGCCGACCTGGCGGAAGGTGTTGAACACCCCGGAGGCCGCGCCCATCTGCGGCATCGGCACCGAGCGCGTCGCCAGGTTCGCCAGCGGCGAGAACACGCAGCCGATGCCGAAACCGAAGATCAGCAGACCGGGAGTCAGCGACCACGGATTGATGTCCGGACCGGCCCGCAGCGCGACGATCGCGATGCCGATAGCCGTCGCCAGGAACCCGACCAGCGACACGTACTTGCCGCTGATCCGGTCGGACAGGTGGCCGGCGAACGGCGCGATCAGGCCGGACATCAGCGACATCGGCGCGGTCAGCAGCCCGGACATCAGCGGGCTGAACCCGAGCACCGACTGGACGTAGATGATCAACGGCAGGAACACCCCGGTCAGCGCGAAGCCGATGGCCAGGCTCGCCACGTTGGCGGCGGCGAAGTTGCCGTGCCGAAACAGCGACAGCGGCATCAGCGGATCGTGGCCCACCCGCGCGCCGCGCCGCTGCCACCACACGAAACCAATCAGCACGACGACGCCGAAACCGATGAGTTCCGGGATGGTGATCGGCCCGATCGCCCGGCCCCAGTCGTCCTGCTGGCCGTTCTGGACGCCGTACACGAGCGCGAACAGGCCGACCGCGGACAGCACGGTGCCGACGATGTCGAAGCGCTGTGTGTGCCTGGGCAGGCCACCGGGAACCAGCACGATCGCGGCCACCAGACCGACCACGCCGATCGGCACGTTCACCATGAAGATCCACTGCCAGCCGAAGTTGTCCACCAGCACGCCGCCGAGCAGCGGCCCGGCAATGGTGGCCAGGCCGGCGATCCCGCCCCACACACCCATCGGCGCGCCGCGCTTCTCGGGCGGGAACAGGCTGGTGATGAAGGCCATCGTCTGCGGGGTCAGCGCCGCGGCGCCGAGGCCCTGCACGACTCGCGCGGTGATCAGCATCTCCGCGTTGCCCGACAGCGCGCACCACAGCGAGGCGCCGGTGAACACGACGAGGCCACCGAGGAACATCGGCTTGCGGCCGATCTGGTCACCCAGCCGCCCGGACACCAGCAGCGGCACGGCGAAGGCCAGCAGGTAGCCGCTGGTCACCCAGACCACCTGGTTGAGGCTGGCGTGCAGCCCGGCGATCATCGCCGGGATCGCCACGCTGACGATCGTGGTGTCCAACAAGATCATGAAGAACCCGATGCACAGCGCCGACAGCGCGAGCCACGGATTGGCCTGCCTGCGGTTCATCCCGCCACCCCCTGAGTTGATTCCGTTGCCGACTCGTCCGTCGATTCGTCGCCGCGCGAGCCTTCGGCGCGACGCTCGGCCGGGTCCGGGACGATGCGCAGTGCCTCGCCGACGGTGCTGCCCGCGCCGCAGCCGGTCGGCCAGCGCAGTTCCTCGCTCTCGATCTGCTCGATGAGCTGCGCGGTCCAGGCCAGCTCGGCCTCGGTCATGGCCAGCTGCGAGTACACGTCGATCCAGTACATCTTCTCGATGTTTCGCCTGGTCAGGTCCTCGATGTAGACCTTGGTCGTGGCGACCTTGCCGGTCAGGTCCACCGCCCTGCGGTGCAACTGGACCAGCGCGTCGTCCCGGTCGAGGGAGTGCAGCATCCCGATCCCGACGTGATAGATCGGGAACTCCTTGGCCGGTTCGGCGATGATCTCGCGTACCCGCTCGGCGAAGGAGTCCCGGCCAGCCTCGGTGATTCGATAGGTGGTGCGCTCCGGCCGGCGACCCTCCCTGCTGGTCTCCACGACCTCGATCAGTCCGTGCTCGGCCAGCCGCTCGACCGTGTGATAGAGCGAGCCGGGGGCCAGCTTGACCACCTGGGCGGTTTCCCGGGTGCGCATGATCTGGTGCATCTCGTAGGGATGCATGGGTCCTTCGTGCAGCAGCTCCAGCGCCGTCAGCGCGAGCGGGGTCAGCACAGCCCTGGTTCGGGGCGGCATGTTGTCACTCCATTTGGATCATTCCACATCATATAGTCCACGCGGACTATATAGGTGAACCTCTCCCCGTCACAACTAATTCACTGCGTGCCGGCACTACTCCTGAGCGTCGGGAAGCGGTCCTGAGCTGGGGATTCAGTAGTGAGGCCGGACGGCGCCGGTCAGCGGGGCAGGCCGGAGGAGCGCCAGGCGCCCGGACCGTGCGGCAGTGTCTTGCGTACCTGGTCGACCCGGTCCGACCAGGCCGACGGCTGCGGTGTCGCCACCTCGTCGCCACCCGCCGCCGCGATGCCCAGCACCACGGCGGTCAACGCGGCCAGTTCCGCGTCGTCCGGCTCGCCTCGGACGATGCGCAGCAGCGGCCGGACGGCGTCCTGTTCGCCGGCCCCTGCCGTCCCCCTGCCGCCGTCCCCCGCGTTGTCGGTGTCGCCGGTCCTTGTTTGGTCGGTCCTTGTTTGGTCGGTCCCTGTTTCGCCGGTCCCTGTTTCGCCGGTCACAGCGGAATGTTCCCGTGCTTCTTGGGCGGCAGCGTTTCCCGCTTCTCGCGCAGGATGTTCAGCGCGCGGGCCACGTAACCTCGGGTGTAGGAGGGCGGGATGACCGAGTCGACGTAGCCGCGCTCGGCCGCGATGTAGGGGTTGAGCAGGGTGTCCTCGTACTGCTGGTCCAGCTTGGCGCGCAGCGCGTCGACGTCCTCGCCGCGTTCGGCGGCGGCGGCCAGGGTCTTGCGGTGCACGATGTTGGACGCGCCGGAGGCGCCCATCACCGCGATCTGCGCGCTCGGCCAGGCCAGGTTGATGTCCGCGCCGAGGTGCTTGGAACCCATCACGTCGTAGGCGCCGCCGTAGGCCTTGCGGGTGATCACGGTGACCAGCGGCACGGTCGCCTCGGCGTAGGCGTAGATCAGTTTCGCGCCGCGCCGGATGATCCCGTTCCACTCCTGGTCGGTGCCGGGCAGGAAGCCGGGCACGTCCACGAAGGTCAGCACCGGCACGTTGAAAGCGTCGCAGGTGCGCACGAACCGGGCGGCCTTCTCGGCGGCGTTGATGTCCAGGCAGCCGGCGAACTGGGTCGGCTGGTTGGCCACGACACCGACGCTGTGCCCGTCGATCCGGCCGAAGCCGACCACGATATTCGGCGCGTACAACCCTTGCACCTCAAGGAATTCACCGTCGTCAAGGACGCGGACGATCACCTCGTGGATGTCGTAGGGCTGGTTGGCCGAGTCCGGGATCAGGGTGTCGAGTTCGGTGTCGAACTCGGTGATCGCGTCCGCGACCGAACCGGTGCCCGGCAGCTCGCTCGGGAACACCGGCGGGTCGGAGAGGTTGTTGGAGGGCAGGAAGGACAGCAGCTCCTTGACGTAGGAGATGGCGTCCTCCTCGTCGGCGCCCAT
>CAJCJE010000607.1 GCA_903970565.1 Candidatus Melainabacteria bacterium
AAACGACTCATCAGCCGGTTCCCGGGAGCAACTCTGCTCACGGGGACCGGCTGTGTCGTATCGCCTGTGTTCCAGCTAACACCGTCGCAACGGCTACTTTGGTCGCTCATCGTGACCATCCGGCGGGCGATATGCCCGATAACGCTGTTCGACGATTCCGCTACTCGGGTTCGCGCGACGCCGGTGGTCCCGGTTTCGACCAGGGAGTGTGGCGTTCGGTAATCGCGTGCGATGTCCGGTTGGGGCTAGTGATGCCCGAGTGTGACCCGGCGGACCGGCCATTCGGGGTCACCCATCTGTCGGGTGGTGGTGTCGAGGAGGCGCGTGATAGTTAGTTAGCACAGCCAACATCTGACCGTAATGAGGCGGTAACAATGTGCGGCATCACCGGATGGATCTCGTTCCGTCGCGACCTGACGCTGTGGGAACACGAGCTGGACGCGATGACGGCCACCATGTCCTGTCGCGGGCCCGATGCCGCCGGCACCTGGTACGCCCGACATGCCGCGCTCGGACACCGGCGGCTGGCCGTGATCGACCTGCCCGGCGGCGCTCAGCCGATGGCGGTCGACACACCCGACGGGCCGGTGGTGATGGTCTACTCCGGTGAGGCGTACAACTTCACCGAACTGCGTGACGAGCTGCGTCGTCGCGGCGCGGTCTTCCGCACCGACTCCGACACCGAGGTCGTGCTGCGCGGCTACGTGGAGTGGGGCGAGGCGGTCGCCGACCATCTCAACGGTATGTACGCCTTCGCCATCTGGGACTCCCGCACCGAGAAACTGGTGATGATCCGGGACCGGATGGGCATCAAGCCGTTCTACTACTACGAAACCGACGACGGTGTGCTGTTCGGGTCCGAGCCGAAGGCGATCCTGGCCAACCCCGTCGCCGACCACGTGGTCAACCTGGACGGGCTGCGGGAGATGTTCGCCTTCGCCAAGACACCCGGTCACGCCGTCTGGGACGGGATGCGCGAGCTGCGCCCCGGCCACCTGGCCATCGTCGACCGCACCGGACTGCGCGAGACCTGCTACTGGCAGCTGGAGGCCACCGAGCACACCGACGACCAGCGCGGCACCGTCGCGCACGTTCGCGAACTGCTGGAGGACATCATCCGACGGCAACTGGTCGCCGACGTGCCGAGGTGCACGCTGCTGTCCGGTGGGTTGGACTCCTCGGCGATGAGCGCCATCGCCGCCCGCCAGCTACAGGAGAACGGCGAGGTGGTGCGTACCTTCGCGGTGGACTTTGCCAACCAGGCGGAGAACTTCCGCGCCGAGGACATCGCCCCGACCCAGGACACCCCCTACGTCCACGCCGTCGCCGAACACATCGTCTGCGAGCACGAGGACATCATGCTGGACGGCTCCGTGATGGCCGACCCGGAAGTCCGCGCCGCCGCCGTCGGCGCTCGCGACATCCCGGTCGGCTTCGGTGACCGGGACAACTCGTTGTACCGGCTGTTCAAGGCGATTCGCGGCCGTTCGACGGTGGCGCTGTCCGGCGAGTCCGCCGACGAGGTGTTCGGCGGCTACCCGTGGTTCCACGACGACGTGCAGCGCAACGCCGATACCTTTCCCTGGCTGGCCAACCCGAATTCGCCGATCGACCCCACCGGACTGATGAGCACCGAGTTCACCCGGCAGCTCGATCTGAACTCCTACAAGGCGGACCGGTATCGCCAGGCCCTGGGCGAGGTGCCGCACACCGACGGCGAGACCGGCCTCGAACGGCGGATGCGCGAGGTGTGCTATCTGCACCTGACTCGGATGGTGCAGAGCCTGCTCGACCGCAAGGACCGGATGTCGATGGCGGTCGGCCTGGAGGTCCGGGTTCCGTTCTGCGACCACCGGCTGGTGCAGTACGTGTTCAACACGCCCTGGTCGCTGAAGACCTACGACGGCAGGGAGAAGAGCATCCTGCGCGGCGCCACCTACGACGTGTTGCCCGAGTCGGTGGCCAACCGGAAGAAGAGCGGCTATCCGGGCAGCTTCGATCCCGACTACCTGACCGCGATTCAGTCGCAGGTGCGCGAACTGGTCACCCGCGATCACCTCGTCATGGATTTCTACAACCGGGATCAGGTGCTGGCCGCCAGCACCGCGACCGTCGCCGGTATCACCGGCGCCCAACGTTCCGGCCTGGAGCGAATCCTGGATCTGGCCACCTGGCTGGACCTGCGCAGGCCGGTCCTGAAACTGACGTGATCGGCCCGTCCGCCCGCCGCTGAGCGGGCTTGCCGCGAGGGCCGACCGAGACCCGAGCCCCGGTAGGGACTGCCTACCGGGGCTCGGTGTCTCAACAGGACTGTCCTCGTCAGATGGTGAGCAAGCGTGCCGGGCCGGTGGCCGTCAGGTGGTCAGCGGTGTTTCACGCCTTCGGTGGCCGCACCGCGAGGGTCTGTCCCGTGACCGGAACCTCGCCCAGCGCCGTGTCGATCGCCGTCAGGACGTCCTCGTCGAGTTCGACGCCCGACGCGATCACGTTGGCGTGGACCTGTTCGGGTCGAGAGGCGCCGATGATGGCCGAGGCGAGTTCGTCGCGCCGCAACACCCAGGCGAGAGCCAGCGTCGGCAGGCTCATGCCGGCGCCCTCGGCGATGGGAACCAGTCGCTGCACGGCCTCCAGGGCCGCCTCGCGCAGCATGAAGTCCTTGGACCCGTTCATCGCGTCGTTGGCGAAACGGGAGTCCTCGGGCAGCGGCTGTCCCGGCCGGTACTTGCCGGTCAGCACACCCTGCGCGAGCGGCGACCAGACGATCTGGGAGATGCCGTTGGCCGCGCAGAGCGGAAACACCTCGGCCTCGGGGGCCTGCCACAGCATGGAGTACTGCGGCTGCGAGGACACGAACAGTTCCGGGCCCGCGATGTCGATGGCCGCCCGGATCTGCTCCGGCGTCCACTCGCTGAACCCCAGGTAGCGGGCCTTGCCCTGCTCGACCACCGCGCGCAGCGCCTCGATGGTCTCCTCGATCGGCACGGCGACGTCGAACCGGTGTGCCTGGTACAGGTCGACGTGGTCGGTGCGCAGCCGGGTCAACGAGGCGTCGATCTGCTTGGCGATCTGCGTTGCCGACAGCCCTTTGTCGGTTTCCGACATCGGGCCCCAGACCTTGGTGGCCAGGATGTAGGAGTCGCGGGGGTGTCCGGACAGGATCTGTCCCCAGGCCGACTCGGCGACGCCGCGCCCGTACACGTTGGCGGTGTCGAAGAAGTTGATCCCGGCGTCGAACGCGGCCTCGGTGCACGCCCGCGTCTGGTCAGCCTCGACGCCACCGGAGTAGGTCAGCCATGAGCCGAGCGAGATCTCCGAGACTCGGAGATCCGAACTGCCGAGTGTGCGGTAGCGCATCAGTGTTCCCTTCCGGTCAGGCTGCCGCGGCTCCGGTCCCGTTGCGTGGCCTCGCCGGCGGCAGAGGACCCTATGAAAACAGTACGAGTTCCGCGACCGCCAACCGGGCCCCGCCGCGCGATACGTGGCGCGGCGCGGTACCTCCGCACCCGGCGCCTGAATCCGACCGGGTCAGAGGCTGGCCACGCTTTCCGGTTGGTCCGGCCCGAGGTGTCGTCCCATGTTCAGGTCGAAGTCGGCGCCGACCGCGCGTGAGCGCGTTCGCAACCGCTGCAACCCGGCCCGGAAACCCGGCGTGCCGGCCAGGCGAAGGCTGGCCAGCTGGGATTCGACCAGGTCCTCCGGTGCCGGCCGGCCGTGCCGGTCGACCAGGTTCTTGGCGAGGGCGAGCGCGGCGGGGTCGAAGAAGGCGATCCGGCGGGCGAGGGCGTCCACGAAGTCGTCGAGATCCGCGTCCGGCAGGGCCCGGTTGACCCAGCCGTAGCGCTCGGCGGTGGCGGCGTCGAAGTCTTCGCCGCTGAGGATGATCTCCAGCGCGCGGGCCCGGCCGACGAGCGCGGTCAGCCGTTCGATCCCGCCGCCGCCGGGGATCAGGCCGCTGCCGATCTCGGGCTGACCGAACACGGCCCGCTCCAGGCTGGCGAACCGCAGGTCGCAGGCGAGCGCGAATTCGTTGCCACCGCCCCTGGTCCGGCCCCGGATCGCCGCGATCGTGACCACCGGCGCGGCGGAGAGGCGAACGGTCATGTCCAGAAACGGCGGCAGCCCGGTCGGACCCGGCGTGTCGGGGAGCCCGCCACCGGAGAAGTCGTAGCGGGCGAGGAAGAAGTCCGGGTGCGCGCTGTCGAACACCACCACGCGCAGCCCGTCCGCCGCCTCGATCGCCCCGACCAGCAGCTGAAGTTCCGCCGCCGTGGTGGCGTTCATCAGATTGATCGGCGGATTGTCGAACGTCACTCGCCAGTAGCCCTCGGCGGGCGCGGTGACGGTGAACTGGGTCAGTTGTGGACCGAGGTGGGTCATGCTGTTTTCCTGGCGTCAGGCTGGTTGGCGAGTGGACAGAATGGCGATTTCGGGCAGATTGGCGTGCGCCGCCAGGGTGACGGCGAACGCGACGACATCGGCGATGTCAACCGGGGTCAACCGGGGTCAACCTGGGTCGGCGCTCAGGCATCCGTGGTGGTGCTCGCCGACAGCTCGGCGATCTGGGCACGGGCGCTGGTGACGAGCTCGGCGTTGGTGTTGGCGTGCCCGTTGATTCCCCAGCCTCCCTCGGGGGCCTCGGTGAGCAGCACCCAGGTCCGGTCCACGAGGGTCGGATCGCCGGCCGCGGCGGCGACGATGTCGGTCAGCTCACGCACGACGGCGAGTTGCTTCTCGCGGTCGAGCGCGCCGGAGTTGGTCAGCACCTGGACGCGCACACGGTCGCTGTCACCGTCCACATTCGACAGCGAACCGATGGGTAGGTCGTGCACGAACGCGGCGGTGTTCTTGCGGAACATCGGAATGTTGGGCACCTCCTCGATCCGCATCACGGCGGTGGCGAGATCCACGGCGAGGGTGTGCCGGTCGGAAAAGGTTCCCTCGGTGGCGTACACGTCGATCATGGGCATGAGCTGGTTTCCTTGCTGGCGATGGTGGATGCTCGGCCCCGGCGTCGATGGCCGGAGCGAGTGGAGGCTTCATTCCAGCACCGATCGGCACCGTTTCGGATCGCACGAACCGGTGATCTTTGCGCGCGGCGCGCGACGGGAGCGCCGCGCCGGCCTCGCGTGAACGGGTGAGATGACCGCGAACAGCGATGGTCCGCCCGCCCGATCATGATCACTGAGAGTGGCAGTTCCGTTCACGCCGGCCGGGTGTTGCCGGCGCCACGACCGTCCTCGACCACGGGTAGCCTGTCGGCAG
>CAJCJE010000608.1 GCA_903970565.1 Candidatus Melainabacteria bacterium
CGCCTCCGCGCTGCGTCCCTCCGCGCGAGACAGTCGTGCCACGGCGTGACCGAAGGACACTCCTGGCACGTGCGCATGGACCGCCAGGGACTGTTGGTGCAGCGCGAACAGGCACAACACCGCGTGCGCGGCCTGCTCGGCCCGGCTGGGTTCGTCCCGGCTCCAGCTCAACGAGGTGGGCAACCTGCCCACCGTGATCTCCCAGATCTCCGGCACGCTACCGGCCGGTTTGCCCAGGCCACGACGCAATCGCGCCAGGTCGGCCCGCGCGTGGGGCAGGTCCCGGAGGTAGTCGGTCTGGAGCCGGATGATGCGCTTGTCCAGTGCGGAGCCCAGCGGCCCGAGCCGCCGATCTCGGGATTTCGCCGCAGCGGGGTCGGTCGGCGGTGTCTGGGGTGGGGCGGTCATCTTGTGGTCTCCACGAGTGCCTTGTCCGGAACCGTTGGGTGTGCCAGGGGAAGCGTTGTGCGCAGCGCGGCGTCGAACCAGACGCGGGCCAGGGCGACGGTGACCAGCCGTCCGCGAATCGTCCGTCCGGTCCATGCCGCGGGCGGCGCGGCTGTCACCAGCGCATCGGCCAGGGGACGCGACCGGGTGAGGAGAGTGCTCTGCCAACGAGCCAACGCGGCGGTCAGGTCCGACTCCGGGGTCAGTTCGCCCAGCCAGGAGCGATAGGGCGCGTCCAGGGTCGAGAACAGCGCCTCACGAGCTCGATCCGCAGGTCCGGAATCGGACCGGGCCCCGGGTCGAGAATCGGGCAGTGCCCCAGCAGCCTGAGCCAGGTTCTCGGCGAGATGAGCCAACAGCCGCGCGACGTTCTCGGCCGACGCGACGGCGGATTCCGCGGTCTGGCCGGCGGCCGGACGATCCTCGCGCAGCAGCATCACCGGCAACGGCAGCACGTCCGCCACGATCTCGGCATAGGTGGCGTTCTGCGCGCCGTAGGCCGCGCCACACACCCGTAGCCGTGGCTTGTAGTTCTCCGGGAGAACGCCCTCGGCGACCAGTTCGGCAACCCAGTTCAGTACGCCCGGCGCAAGGAATCGCTGCGGCGCACCACTCCTACTGACCCGGTGGGAGGAGACGGAGGGCAGTAGCGCCGCCAGCCCCCGCCATACCGACCGCTCCGGATCGTGTCCTCGCGGCATGTACACCACGGTCTTGTGTTTGCTGGACTGCGCCTCGCTGTGCCGCCAAGCCGTGTGTGGCTCGTCGCCCTGGCGGTTCTGCGGCACGATGCGGTCGCCGTTGGCCAGCACGACACCGGTGACGCCGTCACGGTCACCGGCCAGGCGAACGCGCCGGGTCTGCCAGGTGTAGAGGTCGATCGCCCCCCGAGGCGGGCGCGGCGGCTCCTGCTGTCCACGAGCGTCGTCCACCGCGCGCTCCCACGGCGGAAGGTCGTCGGGGCCGCCGATACGGACATAGTTGGCCACGTCCTGCGCGATCAGGTTCAGCAGCAACGTTTCCCGCAGCGACCCCGACTCAGGCCAGACCGCGCCAAGTTGGCCGGACCAGCCGACCCCAATCGGGTATCCCTTGCCGCTTTTGACCATAGGGTCGCCCACCGCACCGGATTTGATGCCCGAGGGGTCGAAGGCATGCACGTGAACCAACCAGCGAGCTGCCTCGGCGGCATCGATTCGCTTGAGGCTGCTCGCCGACCGTGTGGTGAAGTACGGCTCACCGTTGGGCACGTCGGCGACGATCTTTTCCAGCCCGGACACCTCGTTCTTGCCCGTGTGCAGGTCGGGAACCTGGAAAAAGGGCGACCGAGCGTCGAACAAACCGAAACGGTGGCGAACCCGATCGGCATATCGTCGAATCTCGGACAGGGGAAGTTCCTTCGCCTGCCACAGGGTTTTCCATTCGTCGGTGTCGCGGGGCCCGTCGATCGCACGGTGTAGGAACGCGAGCAGGAGCCGAAGAACAGCAAAGGACTGGGTCGGTACCTCACCGCCGATGGCGACCAGATCGGAGGCGTCGTCGAACAAGCCGAGAATCGACACCGGCCGTTCCCTGCCGTCAGGACCCAGCACGATAATCCAAGGGTCATCGAGCAGGTTGAAATCGGTGTCACGACTCACGGTCGAAGACCTCCAAACCCATTTTCGGGGTATACCGCACACGACGATCGTTTATCTGTCCCCACCCCTGCTCCGTTACACACAGGACCGGCAGGCGGTAAATGATTGGCGACTGCTCCCACGCTTCAGGGGTCTTCGCCCACAGGTCATTCTCGGATTCGATGTTGCTGAATTCCAACGGCAGCCGCAGCGAGCAGGCGGCCATGATCTCGGCCAGATCGTCCGTCGGTACCTGATCACGAGGAATCACCAGCCCTGCCTGGCCGGTTTCCAACCAGGCAGGGGTACGCCACTGTTCATCCGCGCCAGAGCACACCAGAACGGCTTCCAGACTGGGTGCGCCGTCGCGCACCTGGCCCTGCCCCTCAACGTCCTCGTCGGTATCGCCCACATTGCCCGAGAGCCAACCGGCGATGGCCCGGCCTGGCCGGCTCGGCTCGGCGATCTGGAACCTGCCGGCCGCTGCCTCGCGGTCGGCGGTGCGCTGCTCCCATGTGACCCGTGCCCGGTGCATCTCCTCCTGCCATTCCGGTAGTCCGAGAGGTTCGGTGCCATAGGCGTGTTGAACCAGCGGAGCGATGTCGGCGGGCAACTCCACCGTCCCGCCGAACCGTGGTCGCAGAACCGCGACGGCACGCAGCAACGGATGGCGTCCGTACACGTGGTGCTCCGCGCCGGGCTCCAGTTCCGGCACCTCACCCGAGAGGTCGACGCCGGTGAGGTAGACACGGGCCTGCCGCAGCGGGGCCGGCCGGTCGGCCTGACCGTTACCGCGCTGGTGCCGGTGCAACCGGCCCATCCGCTGCAACACCAGATCGATGGGCGCGAGATCGGTGATCAGCACATCGAAGTCGACATCCAGCGACTGTTCCACCACCTGCGACGCGACCACGACATGCCGGTCCGGACGCCGGACCGCCCGTTCCGGCGGACCGAAGCCATCCAGTAGCGCGTTGTCGTTGCGGAGTCGGTCGGCCACGATGAATCGGGAATGAGTGACGGTGACCTCGCCGGGAAACACCCGTTCCATCGCGCGGGCGGTCGTCAGCACCCGGCGCACCGTGTTACGCACGATCAGCGCCGTGCCACCCTCGGCCAGCGCGTCCCGGACAATAGCGATGACCGCTTCGAGGTCGTCGTCGACCCTACCGGCCACAACCTCCATCGCGACGCTGGTACGCCTGCCCGAATCGCGGGCGACCCGGTGCTCGACCGTCCCAGGCTGCGTCCAGGTCAGCACCGGATACCCCAGATCGCCGACTCCCCAGCCGGGGTCGATGTCGAAATGATGCCCGGTGCGCAAGTGGCAGCCACGCTGATATGCCTCGACCAGCGCCCGCCGCCGATCCGCCGGCAACGTGGCCGACAAAGCCACTACCGGTACCTGGTAGGCGCCCAGCCAGATCAGGACCCGGGTCAGATAGGAGTTCATATAGGCGTCGTAGGCGTGGATCTCGTCCAACACGACGACCTTCCCGGCCAGACCGAGGTGGCGCAGCATCAGATGCCGCGACCTCAGCCCGGCGAACAACAGCTGATCGATGGTGCCCACCACGAAGTTGGCCAGCGACGATTTCTTCCGGCCGGAAAGCCACGAATGCGCCAACACCGCGTGCGAAGCGCTACGGCGGCCCCGCCGGTCGTGGTTCTCGGTCTGGTCGTCCCGACCGATCTCGGCCAACCGGCCGGCACGCACCAAACCCTGAAAATCCCGATTGAACCGGGCCTTGCCATGACTGAGCATGATCGAACCGTCGACGTGCTGGTCGGTCGAGCCCAACGTGTCCAACCAGGCCAGAACGCGGGCGAACATCGCGTCACTGGTCGCCTGGGTCGGCAACGCCACGAACAGTCCGCCACTACCAAACCGCGCGGCCAGAATCTCCGCCGCCGCCAACGCCGCTTCCGTCTTGCCCTCGCCCATCGGCGCCTCGACGATCAGCAACCCGGGCTCGGTCATCTCCCGAGCGACCTCGCACGTGGCCAGTTGCACCGGCCGCGGTGACGCCCCCTTCGGCAACTGGAATCTACTGGCGAACAGCACGTCCGTATCCGACGGCGGGTTCACCGGGCGCCACGGCTGCGGCAGCCGCAACGTGGCCACCGCCCGCGCGACACGGTCCGGATCTTCACTCACCGCCGGCAATGTGTCCTGGTGAAACGGGAAGAGGTCCTTATTGCTCGCGATCCAGTCGGACATGATCACCAAAGCCGTGGCCAGCACCTGGAACTGGGCAGACAACCTGCGCTCCCGCCACTGATCCAGGAAAGCGACGGCGCCCGTGCGCTCGGCGGTCCGTTCCACCAATTCGTACTGAACCTGTTTCCACAAGAATTGGCCGTACAAATCCGAATTCGTCTCGCGCCCGCACTGCTCGGCGATGCTGTCCGGCGGCACACCATGATGGCCGCCCAACACCACGCCCCAGGTCCGAGCCGACGGCCGCTTCCACTCCTTCGCGAGTAACCACTCAACAAGAATCTGCTGCCCGGCCAGAGCGTGCGGCGCCAAGTGGCGGAACGGCAGACCGAACCTCGACTCGGCCATGTACAGACCACGATCACGCATTCGTTGCGCGAGCACGGTATCCTGGATGGCGAATGCCGGGGTGGCCTTGCCGAGGTCATGCACCCCGGCAAGAAGCCGCACCGCCGTGCGAGCCTGCTCCCTGTCGTCGCCGAATTCGCGCGCCAGAAAACTCACAACACGGGGTGCGAGCCAGCAATCCACCAACATGCCGGCGACGTCCGAGGAATCATCGAGATGCTGCCACAATGGCAACCATCCGCCCTCTTCATCGATGGACTTCGCCCACACCGAGCGCGCCGCATCACTCACCCTCACTGCCTACTCCTTCCTTGACCGCGACGCACCACTATCTATTCACGCCCGTTCATCCGGCGAGCGCACCTGACACTATGGCACCAGCCACCGACAAAAACGCGAGCTGGATCATCCCGCGTATGCAGGGAGCACTGCCAGCGCGATAGGCGCGCCGGTTACGGGGTCCGGATCATCCCCGCGTGCGCGGGGAGCACGCCGCGGTCTGCCTTGGCGGTCTCACCGTCTACGGATCATCCCCGCGTGCGCGGGGAGCACGCCGACGTCGGCCCGGTCGCCGCTGATGACGTGCGGATCATCCCCGCGTGCGCGGGGAGCACGACTCGGGGATGCCGGTGCCGGGCTTGACGTATGGATCATCCCCGCGTGCGCGGGGAGCACCGATCTCGTCGCGTCAGCCGCATGATGATCTCCGGATCATCCCCGCCTGCGCGGGGAGCACGGCGACGGTCATGTTGCTGACGATGTTGGAGCGCGGATCATCCCCGCGTGCGCGGGGAGCACTTGCGGATGGTGCGCTCGTGGCGGCGTGCGTGCGGATCATCCCCGCGTGCGCGGGGAGCACTCGTGGCCGCACTCGTCGTAGATCCGGGCCGGCGGATCATCCCCGCGTGCGCGGGGAGCACCTCCCCTCTCTCCTTCAGCAGGCATACCAAGCCGGATCATCCCCGCGTGCGCGGGGAGCACGCCGGGTTCCGACTGGATGATTCTTGACAGCATGGATCATCCCCGCGTGCGCGGGGAGCACAACAGGCCGATCTTCAACGAGTCGACCGCTGGCGGATCATCCCCGCGTGCACGGGGAGCACGGCGTCGTCGGAAAAGGCAGCACCAACAGCCACGGATCATCCCCGCGTGCACGGGGAGCACACTTCTTGACCTGCGGGATCTTACCGGAGTTCGTCGTTTTAGCATCGGTTTGCTCGGGCGGATCGAAGGCGCTGGACGGTCGGGCGACAGAGTCGAGCGCCTATTTGTGCGGAACTCTTCCGCACGGCACTCCGCCTCCAGACCGTTTCGCTGGCTGAGCGGCGGACAGCCGAGACATCACTCCTGCTCTGGGTCGGTGTGGCCAACGGTGTAGCTGGTCAAGTTGATGATGGCAGCGAGGTGTCAGCCGTTTATCAGGGGACTTGGAATGTTTAGAGATCCTGTTGTGCGTCCCTCCAAATACGAGCAGGCCATGTTTCCCCGCAGCCGCCGTCGAGGCCCCGATCTCCACGAAATCCTGGGCGCCGACACGCCCCACAATCTGATCGACAAGTTTGCCAGACAGGAGTAGCGCTCATAGTAACCTCGACGACGTGATGAGCACCGACTCAATCGGCAGAGAATGTCAGGCAGCCGCTCCGTTTCACTCGCGCAAACCGATGCTAAAACGACGAACCACGGTAACATCGCGCAGGTCAACAAGTGTGCTCCCCGCAGGCGCGGGGATGATCCCCGCCGAACGTCGACCGGGACACGTGCGGGTCGCGTGCTCCCCGCAGGCGCGGGGATGATCCCGCGTTGGCCGACGCGGCGGCCGGCGTCCGCAGGTGCTCCCCGCAGGCGCGGGGATGATCCGGTCGTGGCGTCGATGAACAGGTTGTTGACCGCGTGCTCCCCGCAGGCGCGGGGATGATCCGTTGACGATCAAAGCCAGCGCCAGGTACAACGCGTGCTCCCCGCAGGCGCGGGGATGATCCTCTCGCGCGAGCGGCTGTACCAGATCATCTGAGGTGCTCCCCGCAGGCGCGGGGATGATCCGTCCTCGGCCAGGCGCTCGGCGCGCTCGACCTCGTGCTCCCCGCAGGCGCGGGGATGATCCGTTTAGTCATCAAACTAATAAACCGAGGAGGACCCGTGGCCGGACAGCCCGTTCCCGAGGACAAGTTCAGCTTCGGCCTGTGGACGGTGGGCTGGCGGGC
>CAJCJE010000609.1 GCA_903970565.1 Candidatus Melainabacteria bacterium
CACTGCGACCAGCACGGCCATCAGCAACCCGTACAGGCCGCTGCCGGTGCCGCCGGGACTGATCTCGCCGAGCATCATGGCGGCCATCAGCACCCCGCCGCCGAGTCCGGTGAAGCTGTCGTAACTGGAATTGGCGGCACCGTCGGCAGTGCCTGTCGCGCTGATGCCGAACAGTGCGCTGGCCGGTACGCCGAACCGGTCCTCGGTGCCTTCGGTGGCGGCGCCCGCCGCCAGCGACGCGGTTTCCGGGTGGGCGTGCTCGGCCCAGGACACGGCGCCGGTGCACAGGGCGAACAGGATGCCCACCACGATCAGCAGCGTCCAGCCCTGTCGTCGGCTGCCGACCATCCGCCCGTACATGCGCAGGAAAGCGACGGGGATGAGCAGCATCAGCACGATCTCGATCAGGTTGCTCCACGCCGACGGGTTCTCGAACGGGTGCGCGCTGTTGGCGTTGAAGAATCCGCCGCCGTCGCCGGACATCAGCTTGATCGGTTCCCAGGAGCCGACCGGGCCGCCGATCAGGGTCTGGCTGCCGCCGGCCACGGTGGTGACGGTCTGCGCGCCGTGCAGGTTCTGCTCGACGCCCAGGCCGATCAGCAGCAGTCCGGCGATGACGGAGAGGGGCAGGAGGACGCGGATCACACACCGGATGAGGTCGACCCAGAAGTTCCCGAGTTCGTGGGTGCTGTGCCCGATCAGGCCGCGGATCAACGCGACCGCGACGCACATGCCGACCGCGGCGCTGGCGAACGCCTGAACGCCCAGTCCGGTCATCACGGCCAGGTGGCCCACGGTGGACTCACCTGCGTAGTTCTGCCAGCTGGTGTTGGTGGTGAAGCTGATCGCAGTGTCCAGCGCGAGCAGGAACGGCAGGCCGGGATGTCCGAGGGACAGTGGCAGATGCGCCTGGAGCAGAAGGATGGCCAGCAACGCCAGGATGCTGAACAGGGAGAACGCCAGTAGCGCGAGCAGGTAGCGCTTCCAGTTCTGCTGGCCGTCCGGATCGATGCCGCAGGCCCGGTAGACGATTCGCTCGAACCGGGAGTGCCGGGTGCCGGTGAACACCCGGGCCAGGTAGTCGCCCAGTGGCACGTGCAGGGCCACCACGAGAGCGATGACGATCAGCGCTTGCGACCATGCCGCCATGTCATGCCCCTTGCTTCGGGTACTGCCGGTCCAGCGCCAGGTTGAGTTGCAGCACGTTGACCACTGGTTCGCCGAGTACGCCGAGCGGTCGGCCGGTGGTGTAGCGGTCGACCACGGCCAGCACGGCGGCCTGGCTGATGCCGCGAGCCCTGGCCACCCTGGGTGTCTGGAGGTCGGCGTAGGCGAGACTGATGTCCGGGTCGAGGCCGCTGCCACTGGCGGTCACCGCGTCGCTGGGTACCGCTGGGGGAGAGGGCGCACTGCCCTTGATCGGGGTGGGCACGGCGTGGCTGTAGTCCGCGCCGTAGCGTGCGCATTCCACTCGCACGCCCTGGTAGGTGGTCACGAACGGGGTGGCCGGACATTCCTGGTTGAGGCTGACCACCCTGGTCGCCGGGCCGGTGAGGCCGTCCGAACGGAACACTCCGAGCACCGCGCCGACCCCGTCGGCCGTGCAGTACTGCCGGCGCCCGTCGACGTCCTCCAGTTCGCCGACCGCCGTGCTGCGCTGGCAGATCTGGGACAGCAGGCTCAGCTTGCCGGTGTCGGACTTGTTGGCCGGGTTGGGCAGGGTGTCCAAGATGCTGTCCGGTCCGAGGTTGCTCGCCCACTGGCCGTCGGGTCGTAGCCGTTGGCCGCCATCGACGGCCGGGGCTGGAAGTACTGGGGGATCGGGTTGCCCCTGGCGTCCGTGAAGGACTGTCCGATCAGGACGCTACCGATCGGTTTACCGTTCGGTCCCGCAATCACTGAACCGTCCGAGGGCCCGCTCAAGCCGGGAATCCGGGCCAGTACGGTCATGCCGAGCGGGTAGGCCAGCCCGACGATGAGGGTCAGCACGACCACAATGCGCAGGGCGGCGAGGTGTACGGCCAGCCAGCCACGAACTCGCATGATCACATCCCCGGAATGAAGCGAACGAGCAGGTCGATGAGTTTGATGCAGATGAACGGGGTGATCACGCCCCCGCCGCCGTAGATCCACAGGTTTCGCGTCAACAGCGCGGAAGCGCTCGCCGGCCGGTAGCGCACACCACGCAGGGCGAGCGGGATCAGTGCCATGATGACCAGCGCGTTGAAGATCACCGCCGAGAGGATCGCGGACTGTGGTGAATGCAGCCGCATCACGTTGATGGCATTGAGGCTGGGGTACACCGAGCCGAACATCGCGGGCAGGATCGCGAAGTACTTGGCGATGTCGTTGGCGATGGAGAACGTGGTCAGGGCGCCTCGGGTGATCAGCAGTTGCTTGCCGATCTCCACGATCTCGATCAGCTTGGTCGGGTTGGAATCGAGGTCGACCATGTTGCCGGCTTCCTTGGCCGAGGAGGTGCCGGTGTTCATGGCAACGCCGACGTCGGCCTGGGCCAGCGCGGGCGCGTCGTTGGTGCCGTCGCCGGTCATCGCGACCAGCCGGCCACCTGCCTGTTCGCTGCGGATCAGGGCCAGCTTGTCCTCGGGTTTGGCCTCGGCCAGAAAGTCGTCGACGCCGGCTTCCTCGGCGATGGCGCGGGCGGTGATCGGGTTGTCCCCGGTGACCATCACGGTGCGGATGCCCATCCGGCGCATTTCGTCGAACCGCTCGCGCAGACCCTCCTTGACCACGTCCTTGAGCTGGATCACGCCGAGTACCCGGGCCTGACCGTCGCTGATCTCGCCGACCACCAATGGCGTTCCACCCGATGCGGAGATCCCGTCCACCAG
>CAJCJE010000610.1 GCA_903970565.1 Candidatus Melainabacteria bacterium
CTGCTGCTGCGCCGGCCCGGCCCCCTGCCGGCCCCGACCGGTGCGGACCGGACCAGCGTGATCGCCGTCACCGACGACCACACCGGCGTCCTGGCGGACCTGCTGATCGAACTGGCCCACCGTGGGATCAACCTGACCAGGATCGAGTCCCGGCCGACCAAGGGCCGGCTCGGGGAGTACCGGTTCTACCTGGACTTCGACGGCCACGTGGCCGAGGCCAGGGTCGGCGACGCGCTGACCGCGCTGCGGCGGCGCTGCCGGTCCGTGCGGTTCCTCGGCTCCTTCCCGAAGGCCGACGGGCAGCCCTCGGTCGTCCAGCCCGGTACCGAGGACGAGATCTTCGGCCTCGCCACGGACTGGCTCCACGCGGTCCGCACCGGCCAGGACGGCTGACGGGCACCCGGCCCGGCCGGGGCCGGTCGGCCTGCTTGGCTTGACCGCCGGACGGTGCGATCGTGGTGGCCGGCTCCGGGCACGGGCGCACGGTGCCGAACGGCTTTCTGATGCGAGGATGGTGGCGTGACCGGTTTGCGGTTGATGCTGGTTCGACACGGCCAGACCGAGTCCAATGTCCGGATGGCGCTGGACTCCCGGCCGCCCGGCCCGCCGTTGAATCCGCTCGGCCGGCAACAGGCCGCCGAGTTGGCCGAGGCGCTGGCCACCCAGCCGGTCGTCGCCGTCTACGCCAGCACCGCGATCCGCGCCCAGCAGACCGCCGAGCCGATCGCCTCCGGTCACGGCCTGACCGTGCAGGTGGTGCCGGGCGCCCAGGAGGTCTTCGTCGGCGACCTGGAGTGCCGCACCGACCCCGAGTCGGTCGCCGCGTTCTTCGCCGCGTTCACCGCCTGGTCGGCCGGGGACCTCGACGTGCCGATGCCCGGCGGGGAAACCGGCCGTCAGGTCCGGGAGCGGTTCGAGCGGGTCGTCGCGGACATCCGCGCCGCCCATCAGCACGGGGTCGTGGTGCTGGTGTGTCACGGCGGCATCATCCGGCTGGTCGCGCCGATGCTGGCGGCCAACGTCGAGTTGTCGGTGACGGAATACGCGCTGCTGCCCAACACCGGTCGGGTGGTTCTCGCCGACGAGCCCACCGGCTGGCGGTGCGTCGAGTGGACCGGCCTCGACCTGTCATGATCTCCCGCCGCGCGCAAGCCGTAGTGATCAACTTGTCTCGCGCCGGGCGCCGAGTTGTGATCCAGGATGCGTACATCTGCCCTCCGCCATCCTGCTCCGGCGACGTAATGTACTTCTCGTGCGCGACACTCGGCTGATTCGTAGCCTCCGGGCGGCTGTGCAGGCCACCCCGGATGACGTGCCGTTGCGGTTGCACCTCGCCGAGCTGCTGTTGGACGTCGGCAAGGTCGAGGAGGCGGTCACCCACGTGGCCGCGGCCTTGCAGCGGGAACCCAACTCGATCGAAGCTCGGGCGCTGATGGGCCGCGCGATGGCCGGACAGGCCGGGCCACCGGTGCCGGCCGTGTCCAGACAGGGCGTGCACCGGGACGAGCCGACCGACCGGTACACGTTCAACTTCAAGTTCAACTGGGCGGCGGCGGAGAGCCAGTTCGCCGACATGACCCAGCCGTGGCTGATCGATCCGGGTACCAAGCCGCTGGTGGTCAAACCGCCCTACGAGGTGGAACCGGCGACCGTCCGGCTGGCCGACATCGCCGGCATGGCCGAGGTCAAGCGACGCCTGGACAGCACCTTCCTGGCGCCGCTGCGCAATCCGGACCTGCGCCGCAAGTACGGCTCCGGCCTGCGCAGCGGACTGCTGCTCTACGGCCCGCCCGGTTGTGGCAAGACGCTGCTGGCCAGGTCGATCGCCGGCGAGATCGGCTCGCGCTTCCTGGCCGTCTCGCTCAGTGAGCTGATCAACCGCTGGCCGGGCAGCGCCGAACGCAACCTGCACCTCGTGTTCACCGCCGCCCGCCGGGCCGCGCCCTGCGTGCTGTTCATCGACGAACTCGACGCGCTGGACCGCAAGCGCAGCCGATCCGGTGGCACCGGCAGCGTCCGAGCGGTGGTCAACCAGCTGCTCGGCGAGATGGACGGCACCCAGCAGAACAACGAGGGCCTGTCCGTGCTCGCCGCCGCCGAGGCGCCCTGGGAGATCCTGCCGACCCTGTTCGCCGCCGGCCGGTTCGACCGGACGCTGCTGGTACTGCCCCCGGACGTGATCGCCAGGGAGGCGGTGTTGCGCCAGCACCTGCGCGACCGCCCGGTCAGCGTCACGCTGGCCGGCGAACTCGCCAAGCGCACCAAGGACTACTCCAGCGCCGACCTGGCCGTGTTGTGCGAGAACGCCGCCGAGCGCGCGCTGCGCGACTCGGCACGCACCGGCAAGACCAGGATGATCGACATCAGGGACTTCGACGCGGCCCTGGCCACCGTCCGCCCGTCCGTCGGCGCCTGGTTGACCCTGGCCCGCAACGGCCCCAAACCCTCCGGCGCCGACGTGGGCTACGAGGAGCTTCAGCACTACCTGAAACTGCGCGGCCTGACCTGATACTCCCGCTGTCAACTGAATAACCCGAAACTGTGCACAACTGGCCTGTGGATAACCTCGGGTCGAGTCGCGCGCCTGGTTCTGCTCACCCCGGCCGACACCCCGAATCTCCGCGAGACCTGCCCCACCAGCGAAAATCGCGTATCAAGCCGTTGGGGGACCCCCGGATTCAACGTTACCGGGTGGGGGTGACGGAAATGATCAGTTTGGCCGGGGCTGTGGATAACTCGGTGTCAGTTGTCGTGCCTTGGGCGAGGTACTGCCGCAGCGCGTCTCGTAAGGGATCGGCTACCGGACGGCTCGCCCGCGCGAGAACCGTGCGAGAACCAGCGCGGTCAGTCGAACAGCGGTCAGTCGAACAGTTCGAGGTCGATCGAGTCGGCGAGCGCGCGGTAACCGAGGTCGTTGCCGTGCAGGTGGTCGCCGAGGTCGAAGCCGTCCCTGATGCGGGCGGGGTTTCGGGATCGCGCCACACGGC
>CAJCJE010000611.1 GCA_903970565.1 Candidatus Melainabacteria bacterium
CTCACCGACCTGGGTATGTTCGAGGTCGCCGACGAGGTCACCACCAGGGCGAACGCCTGGCTGATGGAAAGCGGCGGCCCGCACGAGATCGCCGTGCACCTGTGCAACCGGGTCCGGCTGATGCTCGGCTGGGCCTTACAGCTGGAACGACTCGGCAAGCAGGCCGACGCGGCGGCGCGGATCGACATCGCCTCCAGGATGGCCACCGCCGCCGAACGGCCCTTCCACGATTCGCTGTTCCCGCTGGACAAGACCAGGCCCGCCGCCGACCAGGTGACCATGCTCGGTGCCGCGCACGCGCTGGCCAAACCCGGCAGCGAGCACATCGACCGGCTGGAGTCGTTGCTGCACAGCAACAACGCCAACTCCGACCTGTGCGTGGTGGCCATCGCGCTGGCCCGCTGCCGGGCCACGACCGGAGACGCCGAGCAGGCCCTGGAAATCCTCGCCGAGATGCGCGCGCGGCTGGCCAACGACTCCTCGGAATCGGTGCTGCGGCTGTCGATCATCCGGGAGATCGCCGAACTCGCCGGCAACTCCCCCGAAGCCGAACCGGACGACTCCCGGCGCGCCGAGGCCCTCCAGGACTACGCGGACGAACTGGAGAAGGAGCTGTGGGCCAGCCGCAACTCCCGCCGCGCCACCATCACCGCCCGGCGCGAACACGTCCGGCTCTCCCGCGAACACGGGGCGATCTCGATCAAGGCGATGGAGGACCCGCTGACCGGGTTGGCCAACCGCCGCGCGCTCGATGAGCGGCTGGCCGAACTGATCGCGCAACAGGGCAGTCAGACCGTTTCCATCGCGCTGGTCGACCTCGACGGGTTCAAGGGCGTCAACGACCGGGCCTCACACGCCGAGGGTGACGACGTGCTGCGCGTGGTCGCCGGCACGCTGCGTAACGCCCTGCGCGGCGGCGATCTGGTGGCCCGCTACGGCGGCGACGAGTTCGTCGCGCTGTTGCCCGGTGCCCCGCTCTCGGCCGCCGAGGCCGCGCTGAACCGGGCCGCCCGCGCGGTCGCCAACCTGCCGGGCGACCTCTCACACGGGGTGACGCTGTCGGTCGGCGTGGTGTCGCTGCGCCCACAGGAATCGGCGGCGAGTGTGCTCGCCCGCGCCGATCAGGCCATGTACCAGGCGAAACGCGGGGGTGGAAACGCGGTCGCCGCAGTGTCGGGCCGGCCGCGCACCGACGGTGACCAGGACTCCCTCACCGGCCCCACATCGGTGCCTCCACACGCCCCGTAGGATCGGGTGGACACCCCAGCGTCCACCCATGTCGTCCGGCATGTTCGGTCCGGGTGCGCGTGATGCGCTGGACACGGCGAGTCACCAGAATTCTGGCCACAACCGTAACCAACCGCTCACCACCACGACGGATTCCCACGATGGCGAGGGAGAGCCTCGATGCCCGAGGGCGCGACCGCATCACCTGTTCCGGTTTCCTCCCCTTCTACGGCCGACACCGCTGCGACCACCGCCGCGCCGGCCGAGGTCACCGCGATCGTGTTGGCGGCCGGTGAGGGCACCAGGATGCGCTCGGCGACGCCGAAGGTGCTGCACCGCATCGCCGGCCGGACCCTGGTCGAACACGCGGTCCGCGCCGCGGCCGGACTGGCGCCACGGCACCTGGTCACCGTGGTCGGCCACGGTCGGGACGCGGTCGCCGAACACCTCGGCTCGGTGGGCACGGCACTGGGCCGGGAGGTCATCGTCGCCGTCCAGGAGCAGCAGAAGGGCACCGGGCACGCGGTCGCCTGCGGCCTCGCCGAACTGCCCGAGGACCTGGCCGGCACCGTGGTCGTCTCCTACGGCGACGCGCCGCTGCTGACGCCGGAGACCTTGCACGCGCTGGTCGCCGAGCACACCGGGCGCGGCCAGGCCGTGACGGTGCTCACCGCGATCGTGCCCGACCCGACCGGCTACGGCCGGATCGTCCGGGACGCGGCCGGCGCGGTGGCCGCGATCGTCGAGCAGGCCGACGCCAGCCCCGAGCAGCAGGCCATCACCGAGGTCAACTCGGGTATCTACGCCTTCGACGCGGCCGTGCTGACCAACGCGCTCGGCCGGCTGGGCACCGACAACGCGCAGGGTGAGCTGTATCTCACCGACGTGCTCGGCATCGCCCGCGCGGACGGCCGGCAGGCCGGCACCCTGGTCTGCGCGGACCGGTGGCAGGTCGAGGGCGTCAACGACCGGGTGCAGCTGGCCGGCCTCGGCGCCGAGTGCAACCGCAGGCTGGTCCGGCACTGGCAGCGGGCCGGGGTGACCATGCTCGACCCGACCACCGTCTGGCTGGACATGGACGTGCGCCTGGCCAGGGACGTCACCATCGAGCCGAACACCCAGCTGCGCGGGGCCACCACCGTTGACGAGGGCGCCACCGTCGGCCCGGACACCACCCTCACCGACGTGTCGGTCGGCGCCGGCGCCACGGTGATCCGCACCCACGGCAGCGACGCGGAGATCGGGCCGGGCGCGACCGTCGGCCCCTACTCCTACCTGCGGCCGGGCGCCAAGCTCGGCGCGAAGGGCAAGATCGGCACCTTCGTCGAGGTGAAGAACTCGCAGATCGGCGCGGGCAGCAAGGTGCCGCACCTGAGCTACGTCGGCGACGCCACCATCGGCGAACACAGCAACATCGGCGCGGCCAGCGTGTTCGTCAACTATGACGGGGTCAACAAGCACCACACCACGGTCGGCTCGCACGTGCGGATGGGCTCGGACAACATGTACGTCGCCCCGGTGACCGTCGGCGACGGCGCGGCCAGCGGTGCCGGCACGGTGATCCGGCGGGACGTGCCGCCGGGCGCGCTCGCGGTGTCCGGTGGCCCGCAGCGCAACTTCGAAGGCTGGACGCTGCGCAGGCGTCCCGGCACCCCGGCGGCTCAGGCCGCCGAGGCCGCGCTGACACTGCTCGAAGCGGAAAGTCCCCACCCACAGGTTCCCCAGGCAGACGATCAAGCGCAGGACGAGAAAGAGGACTGAACCCGTATGAGTCCGAAATCCGGAATTCCGAAGAAGAGCTTGATGTTCTTCGCCGGCCGCGCCCACCATGAGCTGGCCGACGAGGTCGCCAAGCACCTCAACGTGACGATCACCCCACAGTCGGCCTACGACTTCGCCAACGGGGAGATCTTCGTCCGGTTCGAGGAGTCGGTGCGGGGCAGTGACGCCTTCGTCATCCAGAGCCACTGCTCGCCGATCAACCAGTGGGTGATGGAACAGCTGATCATGGTGGACGCGCTCAAGCGCGCCAGTGCCAAGCGGATCACCGCGATCATGCCGTTCTACCCCTACTCGCGGCAGGACAAGAAGCACAAGGGCCGGGAGCCGATCTCCGCCCGCCTGATCGCCGACCTGTTCAAGACCGCCGGCGCGGACCGCATCATGACCGTCGACCTGCACACCGCGCAGATCATGGGCTTCTTCGACGGCCCGGTCGACCACCTGCTCGCGCAGAGCCTGCTGGCCGAGCACGTCGCGGCCACCTATACCGGCGAGCCGATCACCGTGGTCTCCCCGGACGCCGGCCGCACCAAGCTGGCCGAGAAATGGGCCGACCAGCTCGGTGGCACCCCGATCGCGTTCATCCACAAGACCCGCGACCCGCTCAAGCCCAACGAGGTCGTCGCCAACCGGGTGGTCGGCGAGATCAGGGGCCGGCTGTGCGTGGTCATCGACGACATGGTCGACACCGGCGGCACCATCGCCAAGGCCGTTGGCCAACTGCTGGAGGCCGGCGCCTCGGACGTGGTGATCGCGGCCACCCACGGCGTGCTGTCCGGCAACGCGCCGGAACGGCTGGCCAACTGCGGCGCCCGCGAGGTGATCTTCACCAACACGCTGCCCATCGACGACGACAAGCGTTTCCCCGGCATGACCGTGCTCTCGATCGCCCCGCTGCTGGCCAGGGCCATCCAGGAAGTGTTCGAGGATGGCTCGGTCACCAGCCTGTTCAACGGAAACGCCTGATAACTCGCTGACCCCGGCTCGGTGTAGCCAATCTTCGCGGCCTACACTGTCAGGGTTGCCTCGGCGAGGGCGGGCTCTTTCTGGCCTGGCGTGATCGACGCGGCGGCGGGGCTTGAGCCTGCCGTCATGTTCGATGGTCGCGCGACCC
>CAJCJE010000612.1 GCA_903970565.1 Candidatus Melainabacteria bacterium
CCGCCGTCCGACAGCGCCCACCCGTTCGCACACCACCGCCGCACCCACCTCACCAAGTCCGACGACGCATCCCCAACACACCCTCACCAAACCCGAACAATTTTCCCGATACGTAGACAGCCCCCACCCGCCCTGGGGGCCGGCGCCCCGCGTCAAGCCTATGACCTGCAATGTTGCATCACCAAACGAAAATCCCGAACCTGTGGACAACTATCCGAGCTGGGGACAACTCCACAACTTGACCCAGGATGAAGGTAAAACGGTAGACCTCCACAGCGCCCACCTGATCATGATTCACCCGATCGCGATCTTGCAATCTTCGAACATATGTTCGAAGATTGACACATGGAAACGCAGCAGAGGGTCGACCAGGCGACGAGGTTATGGGGTCTCGTCCCGGTAGCCGAGTCAGGCAAGCACCGAGCGGCAGGGCGAGGACCGAGGCCGACACTGTCCGGTCTCAGTGGGTCGGCGTCTCGCCATGCCTCTGGCAACGAATGGCGCACCCTCTGGCCACACCGGTGGCTTGCGCAGAGAAGGAAGGAGGACAGCTCTGGACACACCGACTAACCGGTCGACAACGACCGATTCACTCCGCCCGACGGCGGTGCCGACGCGGGCTGTCCTCGGCCGGATTGTGCGCGGCGAGTAGTTCGGTGACCGATCGGCCAGCCGTGTGCGCACCGGCCGGTTCCGGCTCGGCACGCCGACCTCCCGACCGGGCACCAGCACCGACCGATGCGGAAGCAGTCGCGGCAACGGACTCGTACGAACCGCTGTCGTATCGCCCGTCGCTGTACTGCGCACCGTCACCGTGTCGTCCGCGTCGGGCGCCTTCCGAACGCGAGTCGGACTCGTCGGCCCAGACGTCGGGTTCCTGCGTCCAATCCGCAGGTTCGGCACGCCGTCGCCCACCTTGGCTGGTACCACTCGGTGGGAGATCGGCGTGAGACCGCGGGGGCGTCACGGGGCGGGCGAGTCGCTCAGCGGCCGGGCCGTGGCGAGATGGTTGGGCAGTTGGCGGACGGTTCGCGGGACCGTCACCAGCGGCGCGAGCTACCCGACCATCGAGCCGCGGGGAAGGCTGCGCCGACGACGAACTGGAGGCGGCCGTCGATCCGACGGACGGCATGGCACCGGCCTTCGAAGCCGCGCCAGCACCCGAAGTCGGCGACGCGGACCGAGGAACCGATGCGGCGTAACGGGTCGACGCGGATGTCGAGTCCGCGTTGGCGGCAGACCGGGCCATCATCGAGTTGTTGGTGGGGCCAGCCTGTGAGCGGAAGGCGGGCAGATCGGAGGGGTCGTGACGAAGGTTGGTTCGGCTGTGCTCGCCCCTCGACGGGGCAGGCACGTGGCTGGCCTCGGCCCGGCGTAGGCTGGGCCGCTCCTCGGCCGGGTCGCGATGGGCCGGCGTGGACCGCTGGGCAGAGTCGGCCCGATCGAAGCGCGGATCGACGTGCGCCTCGCCTCGGTCCAATCGGGACTCGATGCCGGCGTCGAGGCGGTCGAATCGAGCCTGCTCGCGGTTAACTCGGTCACCGTCGACAGAGGATTCCCGTTGGTCCGACAGCTGCGAGGACCGAGGCGACCGGCTCGGCTCGACGAGGCGGCGATCAACCGCATCGATGATGGGGCCGACTCGGCTGTCCTGGTTGCGAGTGGGTGTCGGACGGTGCTGGCTACCCTCGATCCGCGCAGCGGCGTCAATTCGCTGAGCGGTCCTGACTCGCTGGGTGGCGTCGATTCGCCGGACGGTCTCGGCCCGCTGGGCACCCACTCCCTGCGGGACGTCCTGTCGCCTCGTCGGGGATGCCGGCGCCATCAGCTCGGTCGACGGGTCGAAGACCGTGTCGACGCCACGGCCGGTCGGCCGGTCGACGGCCTGCACGACGGGTTTCGCCATCTGCTGGTCGATCGGTTGAGGCATCTGTCGGGCAGGGCCTGCGGTGATGCTTCGGCGAATGTTCTCGTCGGCCGCGATGGCTCGGACGTTCATGTTCGGGCCGCCGATGGTGCGCATTCGGGTCGACTGGGCGCGCAGCGCGATGCGTTCGACGAGGACCTCGCCGCCGGTCAGCCGGTCCAGGTTTTCGCGCAGGGCATGGAGCTCGGCGCGCAGCGCGGCAAGGTCCTCGCGGGACTCGTCCTGGCTGTCCTCGGCGATCCGTCGTCGGGTTTCCGCCTCGACCTCGAGTTCGTACTCGCGGCGGGCGGCGACCTCGCGTTCCAGTTCCAGCTCGTATACGGATTGCAGGTCGGCGACCGCGCTTTCCCGGTCGGCGGCTTGATGGCGGTACTTGACTCCGAGCATCGCGCCGAAGAACGCCGCCCACAGCGCGGCGATCACCGCGAGCTTCAGCCATTTGGTGCTGTCGGCGAAGACCAGTGCCAACGTGGCGAGAACGGCGAAGACAAGCACGGCGGCAAACAGCAGGCGGCCAGTGTTGTTACCCCGATCGGGGTCGACCTTCTCGGAGTCACTACGGCCGGTCATGGCGGATACCGTACCGGTCAGTTACCGCACTGAGACCAGGTCGTGGCCAGATGAACATCTTCAAGCCACCGAAAGGCGTATTCCCTTAGCCCGAATACGGGCGTTTGACGTCGTCCGGCTCCGGGTTTGGATCTTCGGGAGTGCGGCAGCAGTGCTCCAACCACAGGCCTGCGGCGATCAGCGCGGCGGCGGAGACGAAGCCGATGATGCTGCTGCGGGTATCGCCACCGGCGACGCTGATCTGGTCGGTCAGCGGCAGCACGTAGAGCAGCACGCCCACCCAGGCCCCGGCCATCACCGCGCCGATCAGC
>CAJCJE010000613.1 GCA_903970565.1 Candidatus Melainabacteria bacterium
CCGCTGCTCCTTTCTCTTTATAACGATTCATGCCGAACGGACTGTGGTCCGGAGTTTCCGCCCTCCCAGGGAGCTGCCATGGATGCCCGCACGACGTGGCCCGCGCTGCTCGGCGCGCTGATCCGCGGCGACTCGCTGACCAGCGACGAGAGCGAATGGGCCATGAACGAGATCATGGAGGGGGCGGCCACGCCTTCCCAGATCGCGGGGTTCGGGGTCGCGCTGCGGATCAAGGGCACGTCGGTGGCCGAGATGACCGGCCTGTCCCGGGCCATGCTCGCGCACGCCACGCCGATCAGGGTGGCCGGCCCGGTCACGGATCTGGTCGGGACCGGCGGCGACGGGGCGCAGACGGTCAACGTGTCCACCATGGGCACCATTGTGGCCGCGGCGGCGGGGGCCCGGATGGTCAAGCACGGCAACCGGGCCGCGTCATCGAAATCCGGCACCGCGGACGTGCTCGAAGCCCTCGGCGTGCTCATCGATCTGCCCGCCGAGGGCGTCGAGTCCTGCTTCGCGGCGCTGGGTATCGGTTTCTGCTTCGCGCCGAGGTTCCATCCGGCGCTGCGCAACACCTCCGGCCCGCGCCGGGAACTGGGTATCCCCACCGCGTTCAACCTGCTCGGCCCGCTGGCCAACCCGGCACAGCCCTCGGCCGGCCTGGTCGGCTGCGCGAACGCCCGGCTGGCCCCGGTGCTGGCCGGCGTGTTCGCTGCTAGGGGCGCGAGTGTGCTGGTCGTGCGCGGCGACGACGGCCTCGACGAGCTGACGACCACCACGACCAGCACGGTGTGGCTGGTGCGCAACGGCCTCGTGCATCCCGGTTCGGTCGATCCGGCTCGCCTCGGTGTCCCGGTCGGCACCCCGGAGCAGCTGCGCGGCGGCGATGCCGAGGTGAATGCGAGCGTGGTGCGCGAACTGGTGGCCGGCAAGACCGGAGGAGTCCGCGACGCGGTGCTGCTCAACGCGGCCGGCGCGATAGCCGCCTACCGTGGCTTCTCCGACGACCTCGATGCCGACCTGCGGGCCGGCCTGCTCACCGCCGCCGAAGCGCTCGATTCGGGCGCGGCGGCCGGGCTCCTGGACCGCTGGTCCACCTGGCGCCCGACCGCCTGAATGCCGGTTGGGCCTACCTAGCAGTGATCCCGCGGACAAAGGTCGACCAGGGTGACTGGCCGAAGGTGAGACTTGGCCCGCCCGGATTCTTCGAATCGCGCAGGCCGACCGCGCGCAAGCCGACCGCGACTTCGACGCAGTCGTTGTTCGGGTGACTGTAGCTCGACTTGCGCCAGGCGCCGAAATCCGACACGTCGCTGATGCCGTTCATCTCGTCAATGCCTTCCGATGGTGTGCAGTGCCAACGGATGCGGTCACAGCGAGGCAGCGAGATCGAGCAGGAAACGCCGAGATTGTTCAGGGCCGGCGGCTGCCGTCTTCTGCTGCTCCCACAGGGTCAGGTACGCGGCCGTCCGGTCCAGGTCGCCCACGTACTCTCCGCCGTCGTACTGCTCACGGTAGACCACGTTCACCAACGGATTCGTGTCATATCCGAAGATCGCATATTCCTGGGACTGCCCCATGTAGTAGCCCGCGCTGAACGGCACGACCTGCAACTCCACGTTCGGTCGGTCGATCGTCTCGACCAGCCGCATGATCTGGGCTTTCATGATCGCCGGAGTTCCTGCGGTCCTCCGCAAGGCAGCCTCGTCCAGGATGAACCAGAACTGCTGGTCGACGTTGTCCAGCACGTGTTGCCGGGCAAGGCGGTCCGTCGTGTCCTTGTCCATCTGGTCCTGGCTGGGAGGCGGGCGCCAGGCACGGAACGTCGTGCGCATGTAGTCCTCGGTCTGCAACAGGCCGGGCACCACCATTGACTTGGACGACCACATACGTCGACAGGTCGGCTCCATGTCGATGAGCAACCGCAGGTGCTGCGGGAAGCGGGTGTTGAAGGCGCCCCGCTTGGCGCGGCGGTTGGCCTCCACCGCGAGATCGTTGGCATAGGCACGGTCGGCTGCCGTGGCACCGTAGGCGTCGAGCAGGCCGTCCAGCTCCAACGGCTTGATCCCGCTGTTCCCGGTCTCGATAAAGCCGATCTTCTTCTGGGTGCAGCGCAGTACCTTGGCCGAGTCCTCCTGGATCAGCCCCGCAAGCTTGCGCAGGCGCGCCAATTCATGCCCGAGCACGATCTTCATCACCGTCGCCGGCAGTTGCTGGTCCACCGATCCTCCATACTGTCACCGAGTATCACGCACAGTATCATGAGTACTTGGTAGTTTCACCCGTTTGCTACCTGTGAAAAAGAGTACTTAGACTTACTGTTTTGTATGCCGGCCGGCGGTGATGTGCAGCATCGCCGGTCGGCCCACGAACCCAGACCGCCTCGTCAACGACAGGAGTCAGTCATGCGCAGCCTGAACCATCATCAGTTGCAGAGGAAACAGCAGCGGACGCCGCCGAACCTCACCCGTCAGAAGTCAGCACGAGTGACGAGGCAGAGGCCCGGTCGCACACGGCAGAATTGGAGATCAGGCGATGATCAGCGTGGCCGGCACCGTTGACACATCGAGGTGGCTGGCAAGGACCTCGCGGTGGGTGCCGACGGCCGCGGAATGCCGGGTGCGGCCGGCCTCGGTCAACATCACGTAGATGCCGCGCCGGTCGTCGGCACACAGGGTGCGCTCGACCAGACCATCGCGCTCCAGGCGGGCAACGACCCGCGACAGCGCGCTCTGGCTCAGCTGTACCCGCTCCCCGAGTCCCTGCATCCGCTGGGCCGGGCCGTCGCCGGACGCCGGGACCTCCACCAACTGTTCGAGCACCTCGAACTCACTGAGCCCGAGGTCATGCCGATCGCGAAGGGTTCGATCCAGCGCGCACGAGGTCGAGTGGTAGCACCGCAGCAGCTCACGCCAGGTGTGTACAAGTTCGTTCTCGTTCACCCCCGCACCATACACAGATGCAGTTGCACAAGATGCACCAGAATTTATTTCGCCTGCACTGGACCGCGCCCACATGCAGCAACAACAGCTCTGCCCGGTGTCCTGGGGACACCGGGCAGAGCTGTTGTCAGAACTCGAAAACCTAGTTGTGGTTGGGTCCGATGTGGTACTCGAACACCAGACCGCCGACCATGAACAGGACCAGGACGATCCCGACGATCAGTAGCCAGATCTCCCAGAAGGCCAACGCGACGCCACCGATACCAGCGGCGAAGGCGATGCCGATCGGCCAGTAGCTGCCGGGGCTGAAGAAGCC
>CAJCJE010000614.1 GCA_903970565.1 Candidatus Melainabacteria bacterium
CCGGGCGGCGCAGACCGGCGGCGCGGGAACCGGACCGGGCTCGGCCGAGCGCGCCGGCCGGCAACGCGGCCGGGCCGATCGGCCGGCTGGTTTCCGACTGGTAGTCGGGCAGAATCCGGGCCGAGGGCTGCCGCGCCGGCAACCGGCCGAGCGCGACGTCCTCGGCGACTCGGCGGCGTACCCAGGTGACCGCCCCGGTGCGCAACAGGTTGCGCAGTCTGGTCAGCCGGGTGGTGAGCAGTCCGCGCACGGCACCGGCACCGCGCGCCGACTCCCGCCGCCGTCTGGCCCGGGCCGCCCGCAGACCGGCCCCGCCGCGCAGCAGCCAGCCGGCCGCGCGCAGTTCGGCGCGGGCGTCGGCGAACCGGCGCAGCAGCAGGAAACCCAAGGCGCGCAACACACTCAGCAGCAACAGCCGAGGCAGGCCGAGCAGCAGGGCCGGCGTGGCGCAGTTGACCAGCAGGGTGCGCATCCCGTGTGCCCGGTCGACCGCGCGCGGCGCCGGTCCCGGTGGGACACCGACGGCATCCAGCGGGCGCAGGCCACGGGAGGCGGCCCTGACATGTCGCAGCCTGGCCGCCGGTACGCACAACACGATCCGGCCGGATCGGTTGACCCGCCAACCGAAATCGAGATCGTCGCGCAGCAGTGGCAGGGCCGGGTCGTAGCCGTCGAGTTCCTGCCAGACCTTCCGGCGGATCAGCGCACCGGCCGAGGAGACCGCGAGCACCTCGCTGCTCTGCTCGAACCGACTGCTCGTCACACCGCGCCGCGGCGATCCGGGATCATCGTCGGAATCGTGGCCCGTACCGGTGTCGGCACCGAGAAAATCGTCGGGATTTCCGTTTTCCACCAAGGAATCGGTTGACGATCCCGGCGCCGCCGACTCCTCGGCCGCCGATCCCTCGGTCGCCGCGCTCTCGGCCGCCGACCCTTGGGCCGCTCCCGCGAAGTCCGAGCGGTCGAAGGAGTCCCAGTCCAGTTCGGTCGGACCGATGCCGGTCTGGCGGTGCCCGGAGGCATCCGTGGACAGCCCGACCTCCACCACCAGCCGGGGATCGTCCCAGTCCAACGCGAGCGGCCCGAGCAGGCCGACCGAGGGGGACAGTTCGGCGGCGTTGAGCAACACGCCGAGACAACCCGGTTCCGGTGCGCAGTCGTCGTGCAGCAGCCACAACCACTGCCCCGGATCTCCCCAGCGGGTCACCGCGACATCCACCGCCACCCGTACGGCCGCGCCGAAGCCGGTGTCCCGATCGACGGTGAGCACCCCGTCCAGCACCGCGTCGGCACCGCTGGCGGCCGAGCTGAGCAGTTCGGCCGTGCCATCGGTGGAACCGGTGTCCACGGCGAGAATGTGCCGGGGCCGGGGAGCCGACCGGCGAAGCGCGTCGAGCGCCGCGCCGAGCCAGCTCGCCCCGTCATGGCAGACCAGTACCGCAAGCACGGGCACGGTGCGCAGCCGGACGACCGGCCGAGTGGCCGAGTGGTGCGCCACTACCAGCCACCGTCGCGCCCATAGCAGGAATTGCCCACCGCGCAACCGAGGCCGCCCGCACAACCACCCGTCCGAGTTACACCAAACAGGGTGCTCAACCGGCGCAACCGACGACAGCCGGGACGAACGGGAGTCATGCACGACCTCCCGTCGCGATCACGTCCGGCACGACCGACCCGCGAATCCGGACGGCAGCACGGCCGGTGCCCCGCAGCACCGCCTGGCAGCACACAGTACGTCGACGCCGCTGGCCCCAACTTCCCGACACCGTGCCCCACAACACGATGCCAACGTCGGCCACGACCGGTGGTGACCGGCGTCCTACCGGCGGTGCGTCACACCGCGCGTTTCTTCAACTTCCGCCGCTCGCGCTCGGAAAGGCCGCCCCAGATACCGAATCGCTCATCGTGCTCGAGCGCGTACTCCAAGCACTCGGTCCGTACCTCGCAGCCAAGGCAGATTCGCTTGGCCTCGCGGGTGGAACCGCCCTTCTCAGGGAAGAACGCCTCTGGGTCGGTCTGCGCGCACAGGGCGCGCTCCTGCCATTCCTGTTCCTCGTCGGTGACCTCGAAGAGGTCGACGAGTACGCCCAGCTCCTCGGTCGGCGCGTCGTCCCACTCCACGACGCGGTCTTCTGATACCTCTGACATCCCCGTCCGCCTCCTGCCTTTCCGCACTCCCCGATGGCGGACACCATTCGTCGCCGCATGATGGCGATGAATGACACCAATGTGATTACACCCGTGTCATGCCAGGCGGTCAAGCGAAGTCAACCCGAGCGGGGGACACCGGGCAGACCGCGAAATGAGCCGAGAACGGCAGAGTTCTGGCAGTCGTTGCCAGTGATCCCGTTGCGGGCACGCACCGAAGCGGCTCGGGCCGAGCTGCGAAAACGGTACGGAAATGGTACTCGCGGACACTGGAAACCGGCCCGTCGCGGACTGCGGCAGACTGGTGGGCGTGAAGCGATCAGCCGGACCGAGCCCGATCTTCCTCGGCATCGTCGTGGTCACCATCGCGGGTGCCCTGCTGTGCACGGTGAACTCCTCGGCGGCCCAGACCGCCGGCACCGTGCTGCTGGTCCTCGGTGGCTGGACCATCACCCTGTGCCTGCACGAGTTCGGGCACGCCTACGTCGCGTTGAAGGCCGGTGACTATTCGGTGCGCGGCAAGGGATATCTCACCCTCGATCCGCGTCGCTACACCTACCCGCTGTTCAGCATTTTCCTGCCGCTGCTGTATCTGGTGATCGGCGGCATCCCGCTGCCCGGTGGCGCGGTGTGGCTCAATCATCACGCGATGCGTTCGCGCAAAATGGAATCGTTGGTGTCACTGGCTGGTCCGCTGTCCAATCTGGTCATCGGCGTCGTCCTCTCCGAGGTGATCGGCGCGGTCTGGTCCGGCGGTATCCCCGGCAGTCTGCTGTCGTTGGCCGGTGGCCTGTCCTTCCTCGCGCTGTTGCAGATCATCGCGTTCATCATCAACATCCTGCCGATTCCGGGCCTGGACGGCTGGGGCGCGATCGAGCCGTGGCTCTCCCCCGACGCGAAGCGGTTCGGCGAGCAGGTCCGGCCCTGGGCGCCGCTGGTCCTGTTCGCGATACTGATCGGACTCGCGGGCGTCAACGAGGTGCTGTTCGACGCCGCGCACTACATCTTCGGACTGCTCCGGGGCGATACCGATCTTGCCGACCTCGGCCAGTACAACTTCCTGTTCTGGCGGCACTGACCCGACCCGGCCGGCTGGGCTTGATCGTTCCCAGCTGGCGGGTGGCCGTCGCCGGGTCGGCGGGCACATGCGAGGATGCCGGTCTGTGAAGGTGGTTGTAGCAGTCGGCGGAGTGGGCGGGGCACGATTCCTGCTCGGAGTGAAGGCCGCACTCGGGCTCGCCCCGGTCGGACCGACGGAGAACGCGGAGCATCAGGTCACCGCCGTGGTGAACATCGGCGACGACCTGTGGATGCACGGCCTGCGGATCTGTCCCGACCTGGATACCTGCATGTACACGCTGGGCGGCGGGATCGAGACCTCGCGCGGCTGGGGCCGGGCGAGCGAGACCTGGGCGGTCCGGGAGGAACTGGCCGCCTACGGCGCCGATCCGACCTGGTTCGGCCTCGGCGACCGGGACATCGCCACGCACCTGGTCCGGACCAGGATGATCCGCGCCGGCTACCCGCTCTCGGCGGTCACCGAGGCGCTGTGTCACCGCTGGCAGCCGGGGGTGAACCTGCTGCCGATGAGCGACGACCGGGTGGAGACCCACGTCGTGGTCGACCTGCCGGCCGAGGCCGGCGTCGACGGCGGCGCCGAGAGTGCCGCCGGTGAATCCGAGCGCAAGGCCATCCACTTCCAGGAGTGGTGGGTCCGCTACCACGCCGAACTGCCGGCGCAGGAGATCGTGCCGGTCGGCGCGGAGGAGTCCACCCCCGCTCCCGGCGTGCTCAGCGCGCTGGCGGAGGCGGACGTGGTGCTGCTGGCGCCG
>CAJCJE010000615.1 GCA_903970565.1 Candidatus Melainabacteria bacterium
GGTCATGTAGCTCTTGAAGGCCGGGATCGTCTGCGCCACGTTCGCGAAGCCGTTGCAGTACTGCTGCATACCGACGATGACGCCCTCGTAGTACTGCGGCGCGCCGACGGAGTTCTGGGTCGGGTTGCACAGCCGCTTGAAGCCGAGGATGACGTCGTCGGCGGATACCTGACGGGCCGGGGTGGTGGCCCACTGGACGCCCTGCCGGATGTGGATGGTGTAGGTCAGGCCGTCGGCGCTGATCCCACCGTTGGCCTTGGTCGGTACGACCGTGGCGATGTCCGGTGCCGGGGTCGTCGCGATGGTGTTGTTGGTGGACGCCGGGTAGGCGAACAGCTGCCGGGTGAACAGACGCATCAACGAGGACGTCGTCGTGTAGTACGCCGACGCCGTGTCGAGGTGGTCGACGTCAGCGTTGCCGATGATCTTCAGCGTGCCGCCGTACTGCGGTGTACCACCCGTGTTCTCGTTGGCGGTCTGGTTGTAGCCGTAACTGCCGCCGGAGCCGCTGCTGCTGTTGCTGCTTCCGCTACCGCAGGCGACTACGGAAACTGCCGCCAGCGCGAGCACGGACGCCACCTGCAGCCTTCGATGCCTCGCTACTCTCAATGCCCTCACCTTGCACCAGTTGTCCTGTGGTCATCGCTGACCCCGATTACCGCAGGCTGACTGTATCCCCCGCGACCAGCGGTGGATCACGGTGCGGATTCGCTGCTCGCGACTGGTGGTCACGGTCAGCCCACACTGGCAGTCACGAATGGGTCTCGGTAGCGATTGCCTCGGGAACGTTCCGAATGTTGTCCGCGAAGCCTAGGTCTCACCCTGTGAGCCGACCGGGGCGCCCCGGTGATTGTTGACGAAACGTGATCGGACCGATGCGGTGACCGAGCGGACGCTCTGCGTGATATGACCTGACCAGGGGCTTTGTTTCAATCCTCACCCGGCCGCGTTCAGATATTCAGTTTCTCACTGGCCGGATCGATCGGTTACCGTCCGGTTTCCTTCAGTATTCGGTCGACGACTGGCCGTGAAACACTCTGGACCAGACAGAGCGGACACCCGCCCTCGTCGGGCATTGCCGGTCGGGGTTCCCGAATGGAATTCACACCCCGTCGATTGACCGACCCGTCACCCGGTCGCGCGATTATCCAGGTCTGGTTTTACCTCGATTTCACGGCCTGGATTCAGGGTGCGATTCAGGGAGTACTTCCCCCGATGGCCGGTGCGCGGCTCGACGGCGAGTTCCCTTCGGCGGCTGGTGATTTCATCCAGAAGTAACAACCTCGGCTGGCGGGTCGGCACGCCCGGTCGCGGCGCATCGCCAGGCGCGGGATCGACCGAATATCCGAAAACCACGCCCTTTCGGCACCGGGCGATAGCCGCCTCCGCCGCCGTCGGCCCATGTTCGCCTGCTCGGGTTCGAGGGATCAGTGCACCTCGAAGCCACCCGTCTCGGCGGCGGTACGCAGGAAGGGGACCAGTTCGGTGCCGAAGATCCGGGGATGACGGATGCCGGCGGCCCGCGCCCGGTCGTAGGACCGCACGGCGGAGCGGCACTCGACCGTGGTGACGTGCCAGCCCAACGGGGTGGTCAACTTGTGCAACGGGATTCCGGCGCGGGCCGGATCACCGTGCCAGCTGAGGATTTCTCGCAGTTCGGCCTCGTAGGCCTCGGCCCGTCCGCCGATCGGACGGCCGAGCACGTCGAAGTCGGAGACACCGTAGACCGCCCACAGTGGAAACTTCGGTGGCGGCCCGTTGTCGCAGGCCATACCGAGATCGAGCATCCGGCTGGCTATGCGCATCATCACCCAGCTTCGCCGCCGGTGCGACGCGCTCGGCTCGGCCGCGCTCGTCGTGCGCAGCTCCCAGCTGAAGCTCATGCTGTGGTCGGCCGACCGCGATAGTGATGGTGCACAGCTACCCCCGGCCCTCTCGTGTGGCTGGCCGTCACTCTAAAGAGTGGTTGTAGTTCTGTCTCATGGCCCGTGTGAGAACAAGGAGTTATATCAGGTGATTTTGGTAATTTGCAATCGTAATCGCCCTGTTCGGTAGGTATCTGATTACCTAGTGTGATCAAAGTAGAACGGAATCGGCGTCGTGACATAGGCGTGAAGGCACGGTGCATTCCACCGGTCCGCCTATTTCTCTGCCCGAATTGTGATGTTTGCTCGGCACTTGGTAACTCCCCGGTCACAGCCCGGCATGGTGTTTGTTCAGTTATTGACTACGGATGGACAAACCTGTGTCGGCTGGTATAGCTCTGGGCTGTCACACTCAGCGGGCTGGTGGGCGCTCCACGCTCGCGTCGAATTAAGTAACAGGAAGGTGCTGTTAATGGCACGCAGTCGATTCAGGCTTGCCCTGGGGGCTGCCGTCCTCGGGGTGGCCCTGCTCGCCACCGCCTGTGGCGGAAGTAGTTCGTCCAGTGGTGGTACGCCACAAGCTGGTGGGGTAGCCACCTGGGCAGAGTTGCCCACCGCAACGCCTACATGGATCTTCCCGTTCATTGACGCCGCGCACAACTCCGTCAACAACACCATCCAGTTCGAGTGGCTGATGTACCGGCCGCTGTACTTCACCGGCCAGGGTGACCAGCCCTCGGTGAACTACGACCTGAGCCTGGCCAGCGCGCCGGTCTACACCGGCAACAAGGCCGTGGTGAACCTCAAGAACTACGCCTGGTCCAACGGTGAGAAGGTCACCCCGGCCGACGTCGAGTTCTTCATGAACATGCTTTTCGCCGAGAAGGCCAACTTCTCCCAGTACGTACCCGGTGAGTTCCCGGACAACGTGACCTCGGTGACGACCACCGGCCCCGATCAGGTGACCTTTACCCTGAACGGCACCTATGCCCAGAACTGGTTCACCGGCAACGAACTCGCCCAGATCACGCCCTTCCCCCAGGCCTGGGACAAGACCTCGGACTCGGCGGCTGCCGGCAGCGGCGGTTGCTCGACCGACCAGTCCAAGTGTGCCGCCGTGTACAACTACCTGATCAGCAAGAACAAGGACGTGTCCTCGTACGCGACCGACCCGATCTGGTCCGTTGTGGACGGTCCGTGGAAGCTGAAGAGCTACACCACCGACGGTGCGGCCGACTTCCTGCCGAACCCCGCCTACAGCGGCCCGGTCAAGGCGAAGCTGGACCAGTTCAACGAGGTTCCCTTCACCTCGCCCGAGGCGCTGTACAACTCGGAACTCGCCGACCAGGTCAACGTCGGTGAGATCCCGACCAACAACCTGCCCAAGCGCAACCCGAGCAGCTCCAGCCTGTTGCCGCCGACCAACCCGCTCGGCAAGAACTACGCGCTGACCTCCTACGACGTGTGGGGCTGGTCATACGCGATCATCAACTACGCGAACCCGACGGTCGGTCCGGCCTTCCAGCAGCTCTACGTGCGCCAGGCCCTTCAGGACACAGTGGACCAGGTGACCGACTCCGCGGTGGCCTGGCGGGGTTACGCCGTACCGACCAGCGGTCCGGTGCCGACCCAGCCGAACACCCAGTACGTCTCGGCCAACCAGCACGCCAACAACGGCCAGGGCCCGAACCCGTTCAACCTGAACAAGGCCAAGAGCCTGCTGACCAGCCACGGCTGGACCGAGCAGAACGGCGTGATGACCTGCACCAGTCCGGGTAGCGGCGCCAACCAGTGCGGTAGCGGCGTCAACTCCGGCACGAAGCTGAGCCTGGCCCTGGAGTACGCCAACGGCTCCACCTCGACCAGCGAGCAGGTCCAGCAGTGGAAGTCCGACGCGAGCCAGGCCGGCATCGTGCTCACCCTCAACGCTCAGCCGTTCAACACCGCGATCTCGGACACCACCACCTGCCCGTCGACGCCCTCGACCTGCAACTGGCAGATCGGCTACTTCGGCTACAACACCTTCGATCCGGTGCCCACCGGTGACCTGTTCTTCCTTCCGGGCTCGGAGGCGAACTACAGCAGCGTCAGCGACCCGAAGATGAACACCCTGGTCAACGCGACCCTGCACAGCGACTCCACCAGCGCGTTCGATGCGTACGAGACCTACGCGACCGACTCGCTGCCCGGTGCCATCAACATGTCCGACCCGTACAAGGTGTACGCGGTGTCCTCGAACATGGGCGGTGTCACGCCCATCAACCCGCTGGGCGAGATCACTCCGGAGAACTGGTACTTCACCAAGTA
>CAJCJE010000616.1 GCA_903970565.1 Candidatus Melainabacteria bacterium
CGGCCACCGGGTCTACAAGAACTACGACCCGAGGGCCAAGATCATCAAGCGGACCGCCGACGAGATCCTCAGCAAGCTCGGTGGCGACGACCACCTGCTGGAGATCGCGCTGAAGCTGGAGGAGCGCGCGCTGTCGGACGACTACTTCGTCCAGCGCAAGCTCTACCCGAACGTCGACTTCTACACCGGCCTGATCTACCGCGCGATGGGCTTCCCGACCCGGATGTTCACCGTGCTGTTCGCCATCGGCCGGCTGCCCGGCTGGATCGCCCACTGGCGCGAGATGGTCAAGGACCCGGCCACCAAGATCGGCCGCCCCCGCCAGCTCTACGTCGGTCCGGGCGAGCGGGACTTCACCCCCATCGACGCCCGCTGACCAACCGAACAACTGTCCACATCGGCCGGTGCCACCTCGGGTGGTACCGGCCGATTGTGTTGGGAAGCTTGGTTATCGGTCGGTCAGCAGGTGTCGATCGTCAGCGAAGGGCCTCTCTGAGGCTGACCCGGCCGCCGATGGTGCGCACCGAGGCGGCGTGGACGCGACCACCGAACCGGCCGACGACGGCGATCGCGGCGAGCATCAGGACCAGCGCGAGCAGCACCTGCCAACCGGCCGCCACGCCGAGGGCCATCCGGCCGGCCATCAGGAAGGGCGCGAACGGGGGCAGCAGCGACAACACGGTGCTCGCCGCCCCGCTGGGATTGCGCACCAGCAGGTCGATCCCGACCACGAAACCCAGCGACGCGGTCAGCACGATCGGCAGGAGTACCGACTGTAGATCCTCCAGCCGCGCCACCACTGACCCGACGCACGCGAACAGGGTCGCGTAGAAGGCGAAGCCGAACACGAACCACAGCAGGCCGGCCCCCAGCGCGCCGAAACCGATGCCGGGAGAGTCGAGCACCCCGGTCACGGCGGCGAGGCCGAGGCCGGCGAGGCCGACGATCACCAGTTGGAGGAATCCCAGCGCGCCCAACCCGAGCACCTTGCCGGCCAGCAGCCGTCCCGGTCGCAGCGCGGCCAGCAGCACCTCGACCACCCGGTTGGCGCGTTCGGCGACGACTCCTCTGGCGAGCAGGTTGCCCAGCAGCATCAGCGAGAAGTAGAGCAGCACGGCGGCGGTCAACCCGACGCCGAGCCGTTCGGTGCGCAGCGGCGCGACCTGTTGCAGCTGGGTGATCCCCAACTGGGCCTTGGCCACCACGCTCTGCACATCCGACGGTTTGAGGCCGGCCTCGGCGAGCTGCGCGTCGAGGGCCTGCTGCTGGACGAGCCCGGTCAGCGCGGCCCGCAGGCGGTCGTCGATCTGGTCCTTCACGGTGACCTGGAGCGCACCGGGCGGTCCGGTGACCAGCGCGGTCAGGCTGCCCGACCGGACCTGCGCCAGCCCCTCGTCCTGGTTGGTCACCGTGGTCACGTTCACCGTGAGGCCCAGCTGCGCGGTGGCCACCTGCAAGGACTTGCTCAGCACAGTGGCCTGCCCGGACAGCCCGACCGTTCCGGTGTCCGACTGGTTGACCACCAGGCCCTGCACCATCAGGTACGCGGCCAGCAGCACGATCCCGGCCACCGTGCCCAGCAGCAGCGACCGGCCGCGCAGCCGGGTGCGCATCTCGCGCCGGGCCACCAGCCACACCGGTCGCAGCCGCCCGCGACGCACCCCGCCCGGCTCGGTCACCACGCCTGCCCCTCCTGCCCGGCGCCCGCCCGCTCCGCACCGACCCGGCCGCCGAGGGCCACGCCGAACCGCTCGGCCAGCGAGCGGCGCCGCCTGCTGAACTCACGGACCGGCCCGGTGCTCAGCGCGACGGCCAGGATGGCCTGTTCGTCGGTGTTCGGGTCGATGTCCAGGACGATCCGGGAACCGTTCACCGCGCGCACCCGGCTGCCCGGCAGGCCCCGCGCCCACCCCGGTGGCGCGTCCGGCGCGTCGACGATCACGGTGTCCCCGTCGTCCGCGCGCAGCTCGGCCGGGCTGCCAACGGCAACAGTCCGTCCGTTGTGGATGATGCAGACCCGGTCGCAGATGCGTTCCGCGAGATCCGGGTCAGTACTGGAGAACAGCACGGCCGTACCGGCGGTTGCCTTCTCCCGCAACACAGTGCCCAGCACGTCGACGCCGAGCGGGTCGAGATCGGTGAACGGCTCGTCACACAGCAGCACCTCGGGTTCGGCGATCAGCGCGATGGCCAGCTGCGCCAGCTGCTGTTCGTTCGCGGTGAGGCTGCGCAACTGGTGCATCCGACGCCCGCGCAGGCCGAACCGGTCCAACCAGATCTCGGCGTTGCGGTGCGCGTCGTTGACGGACAGGCCGTGCAGTTCGCCCAGATACACCAGATGCTCGACCAGCCGCAGCCGTGGGTAGAAGCCGCGTTCCGCTGGCAGATAGCCGATCCGGGCCCGGCTGTCCTCGTCGAGGGGCCGGCCGTGCCACCGCACCGTGCCGGAGTCGGCGGGCAGGATTCCGGCCGCGATTCGGATGGCGGAGGTCTTGCCGGCCCCGGCTCCACCGACCAGCCCGACCAGCTCGCCCCCGTTGACCTGCACACTCAGCTCGTCGAGCGCGGTGGACCCGCCGTAGCGCCTGCTGATCCGGTCGATGTCCAGTACGGCCTGCGCCACTAGTCCCTCCTCGCGTCACGCCAAGTATGCCGGGTGACCGCGTGCTGATCGCGTCTTCGCTGATCAACGCCTTTCCACGGCGTGCGGCACGGGTCGGGTGGGGCGCCGGAGTCGGCGGCTCGCGCCTGAGGATAGCGACTATTCGCCGGCCCGCACGGTCAACATCCGCCTGGACCGCTCTCCGGCCGACCAC
>CAJCJE010000617.1 GCA_903970565.1 Candidatus Melainabacteria bacterium
CCGCTGGTCGAATCCACCCCGCCCGATCGTTCACCCGGCCCGACCACGGAACGGGTATTCCGGTCACCGGGCCAGGGTCACCCGGATGGGTGGTCGTGGTGTGAGCCCGGTGGTTGGCGGGTAGTCGGGTGAACAGGCCGCGACTCTCGCGGCGTCGCGTGGTCCCGGTGCGCGCTTTCCTTGACACGCCTGGAGTTCCCGGTGCCCTCGTCTCGTCAGCGCGATCAGTGCTCCGCTTCCTGGATCGTCCCGCCCAGTGACACGGGCCACCGTCGAGAGGAGTGATCCATGATCAAGGTGAGTCGTGAGGTGGCGGCCGGCCCGGAGGAGGTCTTCGCCGTCCTGGCGGACGGCTGGTCCTATGCCGGCTGGGTCGTCGGCAACTCACACGTCCGCGACGTCGATGCGGGCTGGCCGGCGGTCGGTACCCGGATTCACCACAGCGCAGGGGCCTGGCCGTTGCAGATCCGGGATGCCACCGAGGTGGTGTCCGTCGAGCCGGGTCGCTTCCTGGAGTTGGACGCCCGGCTGTGGGTGCTCGGGGCCGCGACCGTCCGGTTCACGCTCACGCCGTGCCACTCCGGCTTCGGCACCGACGTGCTGATGGAGGAGGAGGCCGTGCGGGGCCCCGGTAGCATGATTCCGGCGTCGATACAGGGAATGCTGCTCCGTCCACGCAATGTCGAGTCGCTGGCCCGCCTGGCCGACCTCGCCGTCGGCCGCCGGTCGTCGGTGTCCCGGACCGAAAAGATGACCAACCCGTGAGTTCGCCGTCGCGGACCGTGGACGCCATCGTCATCGGTGCCGGCCCGAACGGTCTGGTGGCCGCGAACCTGCTCGTCGACGCCGGGTGGGACGTGCTGGTGCTGGAGGCGGCGGCGGAGCCCGGCGGCGCGGTGCGCACCGCGGAGTTCGTCGAACCCGGCTTCCACAGCGACCTGTTCAGCTCCTTCTACCCGCTGGGCGCCGCCTCGCCGATCCTGCGCGCGTTGAACCTGGAGCAGCACGGACTGCGCTGGGTCCACGCGCCGGCCGTGCTGGCCCATGTCCTGCCGGACGACCGGTGCGCGCTGCTCTCCCGCGACCTCGACGTGACCGCGGCCTCGGTGGCGTCCTTCGAGCCCGGTGACGCGGATGCCTGGCGAGCCGAGTTCGCCGCGTGGTCGCGCATCCGCGACCCCCTGCTCGCCACGTTGTTCACCCCCTTCCCGCCCGTTCGCGCCGGTATCCGCCTGGCTCGTGGGCTGGGGATCGCCGACGGGCTGCGGATGGCCAGGATGCTGACCATGCCGGCCCGGACCTACGGCGAGGAACGGTTCACCGGCGACGGGGCGCGGCTCCTGCTCGCCGGCAACGCCCTGCACTCCGATCTGGGCCCCGGCGAGGCCGGTAGCGCCGTCTTCGGCTGGCTGCTGAGCATGATGGGCCAGGACATCGGGTTTCCGGTGCCCGAAGGGGGCGCCGGGACGCTGACTGCGGCGCTGGTGCGCAGGTTGACCAGCCGGGGCGGTCACCTCGCGTGCGGACGAGAGGTGACCAGGGTCGTGGTCGCCGACGGGAAGGCGCTCGGCGTCGCCGACGCCGACGGCACGCTGATCCGGGCCCGGCGGGCCGTCCTGGCGACCGTGCCGGCCCCCACGCTGTACCGGGACCTGGTGGGCCTGGCACACCTGCCCGCCCGCCTGGTGGCGGACCTGCGGGGTTTCCACTGGGACGACGCCACCGTCAAGGTCGACTGGGCGCTGTCCCGGCCGATCCCGTGGCGCAACCCGGACGCCGCCCTCGCCGGCACCGTGCATCTGGACTCCGACCTGGACGGCCTGACCGACTTCGGCTCCACTCTCCTCGCCGGCCGAGTTCCCGAGCAACCGTTCCTGTTGCTCGGTCAGATGAGCACCGCCGATCCGACCCGATCCCCGCCCGGCACCGAGGCCGCGTGGGCCTACACCCACGTTCCCCGCCGCCGGCGGTGGGATCACGATGAGGTCCGTCGCTGCGCCGACCGCATCGAGCAGGTCGTCGAACGGCACGCCCCCGGCTTCTCCGCCACCATTCGCGGCCGTTACGTCGCCGGCCCGGATGACCTACGGTCGCGCAACGACAATCTGGTCGGCGGCGCCATCAACGGCGGGGTGTCCGCGATCCACCAGCAGCTGTTCTTCCGCCCCGTCCCCGGACTCGGCCGCGCCGACACGCCGATCGACCGGCTCTACCTCGCCGGGGCGTCCGCGCATCCGGGCGGCGCGGTGCACGGGGGACCGGGAGCCAACGCCGCCCGCGCGGCCCTCACCAGGGCCGGTATCGGGGGCGCCCTGTACGGCCGGGCGATACATGCGCTGCACGACCGGATCTATCCCTGACCTCGTGCCACGACCGTTGTCACTTCCGGCCGAGTCACTGCCGACGGCCGAGTCACGACCCAGTCGTCACTGCCGACGACGCTCTGCCGCATGTCGTCGGAGATCTACCGCGCGAGCGCGGATCGAGTACCTGAGCCCTGGGCGAGAGGGGGCGCCGTCACCGGTCGCGGCCGGGCTCCGGCCCGACGGACCGGGCGGACGGGCGTGGCGTCGAGGGCAGCCCGAATATCGGGATCTTCGGCCTCGATCCTGACCCGGCAACGGTTCTGGTCCTGTTGGGACTGGCGGCGGACATAGCGCAGGACCTGCGCTCCTTCCGCGCCGAGGTAGGTGCAGGCGACAAGATCCACGACCAGGACGCCGACACACACCGACACGAGATCCAGCAGTTCCGTCCGCAACCGGACGGCGCCACCCCGGTCGACACAGCCGGTTACCGTGACGACGACCAAGCCGTCGGACACGCCAACGGCAGTCCGGCAGGAACGCCCGGACGGACCGGGATCGCGTGGCGCGGGTACCGCACCTTCCTCAGCCAAGCCCGACATCCCCAACCTCCCGGTGACGACTCCTCGTCGATTCATCACCGGGCTTCTGGGGCGACCTGTTCAGGATTACCCGCCACCTGGCGAGCCAAACCCACGGTTGTCCCGCGGCCCCGGGGAGGGTCAGAAAGCCACCAGGACCTTGAGTGCCTTGCGGTCGGCCATCGCCTGGTAGCCGTCGGGCACTCCGTCGAGGTCGATCGTCCGGTCGAAGACCCTACCGGGCTGGATGGTCCCGTCGAGGACGTCCGGCAGCAACTCCTCGATGTAGTTGCGGGCCGGGGCGACGCCACCGGTAATGGCGATGTTGCGCATGAACACCGGCCGGCCGAGCGGGCCTTCGCTGTACTGCGGCGCGCCGACCCGGCTGATCGTGCCGCCGGCACGCACCACCCCGACACACGTGTCCAGCGCGGGCTTGGTGCCGACACATTCCAGGACGGCGTGGGTTCCGGCGCCGGAGGTCAGTTCCCGGACCTTCTCGATGCCCTCGTCACCGCGTTCGGCCACGATGTCGGTCGCGCCGAACTCGATGCCGAGATCGGTGCGGTCGGGGTGGCGGCCCATCAGGATGATCCGTTCGGCGCCGAGCCGCTTCGCCGCGAGTACCGCGGACAGTCCGACCGCGCCGTCCCCGACCACGGTGACCGTGGTGCGCTCGTTCACACCGGCCGTGGTCGCCGCGTGGTGGCCGGTGCAGAAGACGTCGGAGAGGGTCAGCAGCGACGCCAGCAGAGAACTGTCCTGTGTGGACGGAATCGTGACCAGGGTGCCGTCCGCCTGCGGTACCCGGACGAGTTCGCCCTGACCACCGTCGACGCCGTCCGCGCCCCAGGTTCCGCCGTGCTCGCAGGAGGTCTGCAAACCCTCCTGGCAGAACTGGCAGGTGTTGTCCGAGTACACGAACGGCGCGATGACCAGGTCGCCGGTCCGGACCCTCGACAGGTCCGACCCGGCCTGTTCCACCACGCCGAGGAACTCGTGCCCGATCCGGTCGCCGTGCTCACTGGCCGGCCTGCTCGCGTACGGCCACAGGTCACTGCCGCAGACACACGAGCGGACCACTCGGACCACGGCGTCCGTCGGGTGTTCGATCCTCGGATCGGGCACCTCCTCGATCCGCACGTCTCCTGCCCCGTAGATGAGCGTTGCTCGCATCGGCTTCCTTTCACGCTGTGGGTCGGGCCGCGCCCGGTGTCCTACCCCGGTGTCGTACCACGGAGCCGGCGCGGGAAATCGCGTCGCGGACGTGTCCTTCGTCGCTGCGCGCGGGGCCGGGGAGATCAGTCGCCGAGGGCGTCTCGCAGGTCGCTGACGTGGTCCTGGGTCTGTTGCAGCAGTGGCCGCAGTGCTTCGGCGACGTCCGGCAGGCCCAGTTCGGTGGCCTCGCCGACCCGTTCCCGGTACCGCTGAAGCTGCCGTTCCTCCAGTTCCAGGTCGGTCCGCAACGCCGCCGCACCGTCCGGAGTGTCCGGCACGGCGGGCACGACCACCGTCGGCGTGCCGCCGAGAAAGTCGATCTGCCGGGCCAGCGTCTTGGCATGTTCCAGTTCCTGGCCGAGGTGATTGCCGAGTTCCTCGACGATCGAGCGGTACTCCGCCCCCTTGATCGTGGCGCTGTGCTGGGTGTATTGCACGATCGACTGGTACTCGCTGGCCAGATCCTCGTTCAGTCGGTCGATGAACTCGCTGGTGTCCATTGTGGTCATTCCATCCCTCCGCCCGTTGCGCCGTCGGGTTCGCCGGTTCACGGAGCGGGTGTTGGCGCCGAACCGCTTGTTGCGCGGCGTGGCGGTGAGGTACCCAGTCGGTCGTGACCTACACCTGGCCGGCGTCCCGGTGGTTCGGGGTGTCGCACTCCCACAGTCTCCGGAGGCGACGAGGAAGTCCTGCCAGGGGAAAGGAACTCCTCGGGTCGCAGCACGCCTTTCACCAGCTGGTAGGCGATCTCCGACAGCCGGGCGCGGTGACTGCGCGCGTAGCCGCGCAGCGCCTGGAAGGCCTGGTCCATGTCGAGGTGCCCGGCATAGGCGAGCACGCCCTTGGCCTGTTCGATGGTGATCCGGCTGTTCAACGCCGTTTGCAGCTGCTCGGTGAGGACCTCGCCGCGGCGGACCGCTCGCTCGTGCAGGATGCCGATGGTCGCGGTGTCGGCCAGCGCGCGAGCGACCTGAAGGTCCTGCTCGGGCATGGGACCGGGTTGCCGTCCGAACAGGTTCAGCGCGCCGATCGTCTCCCGCCGCAGCCGTAACGGCAGCGCGTGCACCGACAAGAATCCCTGGAGCACGGCCTGCGGAACAAAATTGGGCCAGCGCTCCGCCGCCGTCGACAGATCGGACACCAGGACCGGTTCGCCGGTCCGCACACAATCCAGACAGGGGCCCTCGTCGGTCTGCAACTGGAACAGCTCCAACAGCCGGGCCTCCTCGGTGGAGGACGCCACCGCGGTCAGGCTGCCGCGTTGATCCGACAGCATCAGCCCGGCGGCAGCCGCACCGAGCAGCTGTACGCAGCGCTGGGTGAGCTGGTACAGAATGTCGACCACGTCGTAGTCATCGACCAGGGTGTCGGCCAACTCGACGAACGCCTGCACCAAGCGGGTTTCTCGTTGTGCACTCGACGGTGTCGTGCTATCCATCTGCCCGCTCCACTCGTGTCTTTCCGGCCGGGGACACCGGTTCCGTAGTTGATTCGGCGCTGGACGGCGGCCGGTTGTCGTGCGTGCTCACTGGTCGAGTTCGGTCGGCGCGATTCGGCGCGTGACGATGTCACGTGCTACGTCGTCGACCAGCCGACCGGTGGCGAACGCGTACCCGCGTAACCGGGCCAGCGCCTGCTCCGCGGGGATACCGAACGCGGCGATGAGTATGCCGGTTGCCTGGTGGACCTGCTTTCGTTCCGTGGAGAGCACCAACCATGATTCACCCTCTCCGTCGTCCTCGTCGAGGGCCCGGAGCTGGAGCACCAGCAGCGCCGTCGTCGCGATGTCGACCAGTGCCAGGGCAAGGGCCACCTCCTGGGGCGACAGCCAGCCGGGCAGCCGACGGTAGAGGTCCATCGCACCGAGGTTGATCGCGCCGTTCTGCAAGGGAAACGCGAAGATCGCGGCTACCGGTTGCTCGATCATCTCCTCGGCGAACGCCGGCCAGGCCAGCGCCAGAGCCCTCGCCAGGTCGGCCACCAACACCGGACGCTGGGTGTTGAACGCCTCGAAGCACGGCCCTTCGCCGAGGCTGAACTGGAGATTCTCAATTCGGGAAACGATCTCGTCGCTGGCGTACACCGTCGCCCGATGCTGTTCATCGGTCATCACCGAGATCGAGGCACCGTCGACCGGTAACAGTTCCACGCAGGCCAGGCACACCACCTTTACCGCCTCGGCCGCATCCGCCTTGTCCCGCAGCGCGGCCATGACCGTGCTACGGACCCGGTTCAGCTCCTCCGGACCTGCCACGTCAGGCATCGGGCGTCGGTGTCGACGGTAGCGGCCCGGTGATCATCAACGACTGACCTCCACCATGTCGACGACCAACTGCCATCCCTGGACGTGGCGGATTCACGGCCCGCTCGAACGAACTCGACCGGCGAGCCCATTGGGTCGGATGGTACTGGTGCGCAGAGTCACGCGCAGTTCTCGGCCGGTAACCGATCCGGGCCGGGTCAGACCGTCGTGGCGTGCCCGCACACGGTGATGGTGCGCAACCCGGCCCGGAGAAGTCGCACGACCTGCTCGGGAGTCCATCCCGTGCGTTCGGTGATCTGCCCGACCGTGCAGCCCTCCACGGTGGCGAGTCGGACGGCGAACTGTTGCCGTGGCGGCAACAGCGCCAGCTCGTCGGCGAGGACAGCGGTGGTCAGGACACGGTCCAACCGATCGCGGTCAACGGTGGGGCCCAGCACGGACCGCAGGATCACCAGACAGCGGGAGCGTGTCCCGCGCCCGAGATCCGATGTGTCGGGGCGGCCGAGGGCCGGGACCGTCGCGGGCCGACGGGCGAACAGTCGAGACCGCGCGCTGAGCAGCACCCACCGGCACAGCCGGATATTCGCGTGGCGTGAGTAGCCGAGTTGGCCGGCCACCCGGTAGACCAGCGCCAGCATCCGTTCGTCGACGCCGACGGCCGGCCGTGCTCGCGCAACCGGCTGCGTCCGGGAGACCGGCTGAGACCGGGAGACCGGCTGCGACCGAGCGGCCAGGTGACCGGCGGGCGCGGTCGAACGACGTTGCGGAGACCGGCTACGG
>CAJCJE010000618.1 GCA_903970565.1 Candidatus Melainabacteria bacterium
CCTGGCGATGAGCCACCAAGCCGACAACGCGCAGGTTGAAGTGCGAGCACTCGCCAATTTGGCGCTGCAAAGCAACACCCTGGACAAGCCGCAGGATGCCATGCGCTACGCGGCCGGCGCTGAGCGGGCCGCCGCTCGCAGTCACTCGGTCTATCTCCAAGTGCTGCCGCATCTACGGATGGCGATTGGCAGCTCGCTGACGGCAGATGCTCGGGGCGTCAGTGCCGCGATCGCTCGGGCTCGTCGAACGCTGGAACAACCCAGCTCGGACACCGAGGCCGCGTGGTCATCATTTCTCAGCCATCTGGAGATCGACGCGGTGGAGGCGACCTGCGCTATCGAGCTGGGGCAACCGGCCCGCGCGGAACAGCTCCTCGAACAGGCCATCCGTGGCTACGCCCAGCAGTGTTCGCGCAACCTGGCGTTGTACCGCGTGCGGCTGGCTCGGGCCCATCTGGACATGCGGGCGATCGACCAGGCCGCTGACACGGCGAATCAGGCCCTCGATGACTCGGCCGGCGTGGTCAGTTGGCGGGTGTTGAGCGAACTCGACGGCGTAGCGCAACGGTTGGCGACGCATCCAACCGTCGAAGGCACCGAACGCTTTCTGACCCGCTACCAGACCGTCCACTAGGAGAGTCGACATGCCCACGGCGTCGCATGACCTGACGATTACGTGTTCTGGCCCTGAAGGACTACCGGCGCACCGTAATACGCTGCTGGACGTCTATCGAGACGTGTACGCCGATCGCCTGGAGAATTCGTTCTTCACGCCTGAGCGGTTTTGGGAGCGGTTGACCGGCTACGGCCAACGTCCAGGCTTCCGCCTGGTGATGGGGCAAATCGGGAACGCGCTGGTTGGCTTCACGCTGGGCGAGACGTTGCCGAAAGATTCTGGCTGGTGGCGAGGTTTTCGCGGTAATCCACCAGCTGGCCTTCTGATGGAAACCGGCAGTCGAACGTTTGCCGTCAACGAACTGATGGTCCGTCCAGCCTGGCGGCGGAACGGTTTTGCCAAAGCTTTGAGTGATGCGCTCTTGGCCGATCGAACCGAGGAAAGGGCAACGCTGCTCGTCCGAGCGGAGAATACGGTGGCTTCTATGGCGTATGCGGCATGGGGCTTTAGCATAATTGGTCAAATCCAACCGTTTGCTGATTCGCCGGTGTATGAGGCGATGGTCAGGAATTTGTAGACGCCCATCGATGCTCGGTCCGGGCAGGAGCAAAATCCGTGAGAACACCTGGTAGGCGGATGGAGGGGACGACGTGGAGCGTAAAGCTTTCTTGCGGGTGTTGGCTGGTTCGGTTGCCGGCCTGGCCTTCGCTGACCGCTCGGTGACTTCGTGGCCAGCCACACAAACGGTGTTCACCGTCGCGTCGGCCACCTACTACGGTTCGGCGCATCTGGAGCGTGACGTCGGCCGCGCTCTCTTGTACCTTGCCACCAACGGCGGTGCTTGTACCGAGGCGCAACACCGTCTCAGCGCGGCCGTGGCACACTTTCCGAAGCAGGCGTCTCGTGGCAAAACCCTGGCGCTGGCCAACCTGGCCCATGTGACTATGGCGCGTGACGATCCGGAACGTGCGGTGGCGCTGGGCAACGAGGCCCTGATGGCAGATTCGTCGGCAGTAACCGACACCTGACCGTCGAACACCCATACTCCCGCGTGGCCCAGGTCAGGGCTCGTCCGGGGCGATCACGGTCACGCGGTGCGCCACGTGCACCGGTTTCACCGCCGTCACCAGTGCCTCGATCGTCGCGGTGGAGATCTCGACGCCGGGCGGCAGCTCGACGCGCACGGTCAGCCGGGGGGCCGGCCCGCCCGGCACGGGTGTGTCGGGCGAACTCGACCAGGTCGCGCCGCCGCTGTCGGTGACGTGCACCGTCGCGCCCGTGGCCAGTTCGAGGAATTCGCGCAGACCCGCGACGGTGCCGCGCATCCGGTGCAGGCCGACCGCGGCGGCCACGACTGCTCTGCGGCGATCCGGTGGCCAGTTCTCGTCCAGATCCACGCCCACCCAGCCTGCCAGGTACTCGACGAAATCGGCCGGGGCGAGCAGGGGGTCGAGGTAGGCGTGCAGGCTGTCCAGGGCGGCGATGGCCGGCGCGAGGACCTCGTCCAACGCCTCGGTCAGCAGCATCGCCACCGGGTCCTCCTGGAGGACCGCGGGCAGCATCGACCCTATCGGGTAAGGCGTGGGCAGCGCCGGCACCAGGCCACGCATCATGAACTCCTACAGGCCGAACAGTTCGATTTCGGTGATAGCCACGTCGGACGAGCCCTGGGCGGGGAACACGTCGAGAACCTTGATCTGCACGCTGCTCACGCCGATGCCGTGCCGCAGCGCGATCTGCTGTTTGTTCGAGGTGTCCTTGAGGGTGACGAAGTCGCTCTCCTGGTTGGAGTAGCTGAACTCCAGCAGCTCCGGCCGGTCGTGCGCGGTGTAGTCGCCGCTCGCGCCGATCGTGACGAGCATCTGTTGGAGGATCACGGTCTTGCCGAAGTTCAGGGTGAGCACGGGCACGTCCGTCGCACCGGGACCGGACCACGGCGCGTCCCAGTAGGTGTTGGTGAACTCGTCGGTGGCCATCGTCGCGGGATGTCCGGGCAGTTGCACGTTCGCGACGGTCGACGCCGGGTGGATGGGTTGGAGCTGCCCGCTGGCAAAGCCGAAAAGCTGTTGTTTGAGCGCGACGACGTGATCGTTGAGGTAGGTGCGCAGCGGCGGGTAGGCGCCGTAGAGGATGCCGCCGAGGATGATCAGGACGGCGACCA
>CAJCJE010000619.1 GCA_903970565.1 Candidatus Melainabacteria bacterium
GATGACCCACCGACGAGGCGTCGCGCACGTCGTCGGTGCGCTGTTCGAGTTCGACCAGGTCAACGGTGACCTTGCCCGCCGCGGCGAGGTCGAGCGCCTCCAATCCCTGCCGGTCGCGACCGCCGGGGGTCTGCTCGGGAAGCGCCGCGAGCTTCTTCGGTGGCAGGAGGTCGAGGCTGTGGCGGACGTCCTCCTGCTGCGGTACCGGCTGCTGCTTCGGTGTCTCCAGCGTCGAGTGGGTGAGCCGAACCGCGGCGGTCGCCCGGAGGAAGTTGCGGGCGTTGTCGCTGCGGAGCCGGGACTCGAGGAGCCGGGACAGCGCGCTGCGCTCGCGCGCCGAACGCTGGGCCAGCGTCCCGGCGATGAGCTGCAAGGTCGCGAGCGCGTTGGGCGGACTCAGGTTCTCCAGCACCTTCGCCACCGCGCCGGCCGTGGTCTCGTCCGGCTTCGCGACGAACGCCTGCCAGCTCTCCGGTAGCACGGCACTGGTCGAGGACTCGATGGACACGACTACTCCTTGGTCTCATCCGAAAAGACGGACGAGCGATGATGATGATGATGACAATGACGACGATGTGCCGCGCTGTGTGACACCGGGCCGGTCCAGGTTGACGGCGCAGGTCTCGGGAGGGCGGAACTAAGGATGCTCCGGTGGGACGAGGTCGATCTCGTCGGCGACCCGGACAACGGCGTCGGTGCGCACCACCCGACCCGCGCGCATGGTCGCCCGACTGTTCCTGGACGCCCTCACGCGCGGGAAACCGCTGCTCACAACCATTTCGCGATCCTTCGCCGAGGCGTCCGTTGCCCGTGTGGATCGGGGCGATCACCGCCGCCACACTGTTCGTGGCTCCACATCGAGTACGATCGCACCATACGATCAGGCCGTTACTGAAAATGGTTTCATTGTCGGGTCCGTGACGCTAATGGTGTTTTCGGCCTTTGGTTGTCATCAGGTTTCCGCAGCCGGACAGCGGCCATTGCCCGTGATCGAGAACGTTGTCCAGCGCGGGAACCGCCGCCGCGCAGGCGCGCCACTGCCTGGGCCGGGTACCTCGCCGCAACGGCGACTGTCCTGAGTGGAATTATCGCGTGCTGCCGCTGCCGCCGAGGAGGGCGGCGGTGGCCCAGGGGCCGTCCCGGTCCACCGGCCGGGCCGTGATCAGGACGGTCCGGGGGTCGTCCCTCGTTCCGCGTCCCCTACTGGGCCGGGCGACCTCGGTGATCGGGGTTCGTCAGCTTCGGCGTCGAGCCGGTCGGCGCCGCTGCTCGGCTCCGCCCTCGTCGCGGTCGGCCTCGGCCTCGGTGGGACGCTGACCCTCGCCTCGGTCGGCGTCGGCACCAGCGCGGTGTGGCTGCTGGTCACTCGGGTCAACGCGCTGCGCACGGTGCAGGCGCTCCGGTCGAGGACGCGGCGGCGCGGGACACCGCCCGCGCGGTCCCGGCGGAGGAGAGCTGAGATGGGCTATCTGGACGTGCAGAGCGTCGGACACACGCTGTCCGACGGTCGAATCCTGTTCGACGACGTCTCCTTCCGGGTCGGTGAGGGTGTCAAGGCCGCGCTGATCGGCGCGAACGGTACCGGCAAGACGACCCTGCTGCGGATGATCGCCGGGGACCTGCCCATCGCGGAGGGCAGCATCGCGCGTAAGGGCGGCCTCGGCGTGATGCGCCAGTTCATCGGCTCGGTGCGCGACGGCACCGAGATCGGCGACCTGCTGCTCGGCCTGGCCGCGCCGGACCTGCGCCAGGCCGGGCGGCGGCTCGCGCAGGCCGAGGCCGCGATGCTGGAACGCGACGACGAACCCACCCAGATGGCCTACGCGCAGGCGCTGTCGGACTGGGGTGACGCCGGCGGCTACGAGGCCGAGACGCTGTGGGACGTCTGCACCACCGAGGCGATCGGCATTCCGTTCGACCGCTGCCGCTACCGCGACGTGGCGACGTTGTCCGGCGGTGAGCAGAAGCGGCTCGCGCTGGAGGCGTTGCTGCGCGGCAACGACGAGGTGCTGCTGCTCGACGAGCCGGACAACTACCTCGACGTGCCAGGCAAACGGTGGCTGGAGAACGCGCTCGCGAACTCGGCGAAGACCGTGCTGCTGGTCAGCCACGACCGGGAACTGCTCGCCAACACCGTGACCAGGCTGGTCACCCTTGAGGCGCACGGAACCTGGGTACACGGCGGCCCGACCAGCCGGGCGACCTGGACGACGTACCCGGAGGCCCGGCAGGCCCGACTCGAACGGCTCGCCGAACTGCACCGTCGCTGGGACGAGGAACATGGGCGGCTGCGCCAACTCGTGTTCACGCTGCGGGAACAGGCCAAGATCAGCCCGGCGATGGCGTCGAAACTGGCCGCGACCGAGACGCGGCTGGCCCGGTTCGAAGCCTCGCCCCGGCCGCCGGAACTGCCGGTCGAGCAGAAGGTGACGATGCGGCTGCGCGGTGGCCGCACCGGAATCCGCGCACTGGTCTGCGAGTCGCTGGAACTCACCTCGCTGATGCGGCCCTTCGACCTCGCGGTCGACTTCGGTGAGCGGATCGCGGTGCTGGGCAGCAACGGCTCCGGCAAGTCGCACTTCCTGCGCCTGCTCGCCGGTCAGCCCGTCGAGCACACCGGCACGGTCAAGCTGGGCGCCAGGGTGCTGCCCGGCTGGTTCGCGCAAACCCACGACCAGCCGGAACTTCGCGGCCGGACGCTGGTGGACATCCTGCACCACGGCGAAGGCACGCGGTCCGGACTGGGTCGGGGCGCGGCCATCGGCGCCCTGCGCCGGTATGAACTCGACGGCGCCGCGGATCAGCGCTTCGATGCGCTCTCCGGCGGTCAGCAGGCCCGGTTCCGGGTGTTGCTGTTGGAAAGGTCCGGCTGCACCATGCTGCTGCTGGACGAACCGACCGACAACCTCGACCTGGCCTCCGCCGAAGCCCTGGAACAGGGTCTGCTCGGTTTCGAGGGAACGGTGCTGACGATCACCCACGACCGCTGGTTCGCCGGCGGCTTCGACCGCTATCTGGTGTTCGGCTCGGACGGCCGGGTGTACGAGTCGGACGAACCGGTGTGGGACGAGGCGCGGGTGATGCGTTCGCGTTGAGCAGGCAGGTGATCGCCGAACCGAGGATCGGCTCCGGCGCGGATCGACCGCCCGGTGACAGCTCCTGTTCTCGACCGAACAGGCCGAGTACCTCGAATAAGGGGAATACCCCGAGATAGTCGCGGCAAATCCTGACGAGCACCGGTGTGCCGCGCTTGTCGGCGGTGGTCGATACTGTGGGCATGAATTCCCCTGATGACGAGGTTCCGGTGGCGGCAGTGCTGGCCTCGCTGGCCCAGAGTGAGCACCATGTCCAGGAAAACCCCGACGACGGCGACGTCTCCGATGCGGCACAGGTATGGGAGTTGACTCCCTCCGAGGCTTTCCTGGAAGGCAAGG
>CAJCJE010000620.1 GCA_903970565.1 Candidatus Melainabacteria bacterium
TCGCTGGTCGGCGGCGTGGTGATGTTGGCCTTGGCGAACAGCTGCTTGTTGTAGATGACCACGCGGTCACCGGCGTAGAAGGGCACGCCGTATTCCTTGCCCTGCCACTGGCCCGCCGACTTCATCGCCGAGTTCCACTGGCCACCGTTGAGTGAACTCTCCCAGTCGCTCACGTCGGTGAGGGTGCCCTGGGAGGAGTAGCCGGACGCATCCGTGCTGCCGATCTCCACGACATCCGGCGGGGTCTTGCTGGCCAGCGCGCCGGTGAGTCGCTGCTGGATGCCGTCCCACTGCTGCACCTGGTAGTTGACCGTGACGCCGGGGTGGGCCTTTTCGAACTGCGAGTCCAAGGAGCTGACCAGCGCATCCGGCGCCGACCCGCTCATCAGCCAGACGGTGAGGGTTTTGTTGCCGCCGCTGCTACTGGCACCTGAGTTGCTCGAGCAGCCGGCGACGGTCAGAGCTACCGATGCGGCCGCGATGGCCACGATCGTCCAGCGCTTCACTGTTGCCGTCCTTCCGTGTCCGGTTCGCCTGAGAACCGGACTGGTTTAGACCAATGCGGACCAGCGTGGTCCACACCACAGCCAGAAGTCAAGGACGATGCGGAATCGATGCCCGGCTTTCCTCACTCGACTACGCAGGAGGACTACGCGACTACCCAGATGTGATCACGTCGCGAAAACCGCTGACCAGGTAGCCGCCCGGCGCGATGATTGCTCACCACTTCCGTCTCCCTCGGCGGGTGTGATCGCGCGAATGCCACTGGACAGGGCATCCTTGGGGGACGGGTGAGTCAAGGAGGGCCCATGCTCGAAACAACGTCCGCCGGCGACGTGGACGCGGCCACGCGCGCGCGAGTGCAACGCGAGCCGAAGTACTGGGGCCTCAAGCGGCATCTGCTCGACCTGCTCAGCTCCATGCCACCCGGTTCGCCGATCCCCACCGAACGCTCGCTGGCCGCCGAGTTCGACGTGTCCAGGACCACGGTGCGCCAGGCGCTGGCCGAACTGACCGTCGAGGGGAGGCTGCTGCGGGTGCAGGGCAAGGGCACCTTCGCCGCCGAGCCCAAGGTAGCCCAGCGCCTCCAGCTGTCCTCCTACACCGAGGACATGCGCGCCCAGGGCCGGCAACCGTCCTCGAAGCTGCTGGAGATCTCCGAGGACCCCGCCGACATCGACCTGGCCAGGCTGCTGGCCATCCGGGCCGGCGCGAAGGTGCTGCGGATGCACCGGCTGCGGCTGGCCGACAACGAGCCGATGGCCATCGAGACCACCCACCTGCCGCTGTCGCGCTTTCGTGGCCTGCGCCGCTACGTCAGCTCCGGCGGCTCGCTCTACCAGGTGCTGCGCGAGCGGTTCGGGGTCGAGATGGGCCACGCGGAGGAGACCATCGAAACCGCGCTGGCCAGCCCGGAAGAGGCCGAACTGCTCGGCGCGGACGTCGGCCTGCCGATGCTGCTGCTGTCCCGGCATTCCTTTGACAGCAGCGGAAACCCGGTGGAGTGGGTCCGCTCGGTCTACCGGGGCGACCGGTACAAGTTCGTCGCCGGCCTCGACCGTCCGTGACCGCCGCGGCGGATCACCCGGAGGCCGTCCGGTGGGGGACGCCTCGGGCCAGGGGCCTGCTGGCCACCACGATCATCGGCTCCAGCATGGCCATGATCGACGGCACCATCGTCAACGTGGCGCTGCCCAGGATCGGCGACCAGTTCCATGCCTCGGTCGCCGGCCTACAGTGGATCGTCGACGGCTACCTGCTGTCGCTGGCCGCGTTGGTGCTGGTCGCGGGGGCCTTCGGCGACCGGTACGGCCGGCGCCGGGTCTACCTGATCGGCATCGCCCTGTTCGGCGCGGCCTCGCTGCTGTGCGGGCTGGCCCCGGACCCGGCGCTGCTGGTCGTCGCCAGGATCGTCCAGGGCGTCGGCGGCGCGCTGCTGACCCCCGGCGCGCTGGCGATCCTTCAGTCCGGCTTCGTCAGGGACGACCGGGCCCGCGCGATCGGGGCCTGGTCCGGGCTCGGCGGCGTGGCGACCGCGATCGGCCCGCTGCTGGGCGGCGCGCTGATCCAGATCTGGTCCTGGCGGCTGGCCTTCCTGATCAACCCGCCGATCTCGGTGCTGTGCATCGTGCTGGCGCTGAAGTTCGTCCCGGAGTCCCGCGACGAGCAGGCCACCGGCCGGCCCGGCCTGCTCAGTTCCGCGATGATCGCGCTCGGCCTGGCCGGCATCACCGCGCTGCTGGTCGAGGCGCCCGGCGAGGGCATCACCAGTCCGCTGGTGCTCGGCGCCGGCATCGTCGGCGTGCTCGGCCTGGTGGCCTTCGTGCTGTTGCAGCTGCGGTCCCGGCATCCGCTGGTGCCGCCCGCGCTGTTCGCCAACCGCACCTTCACCCTGGCCAACCTGCTGACCTTCGCCGTCTACACCGCGCTGGGCGGGGTGCTGACGTTCATGGTGTTGCAGTTGCAGGTCTCGCTGGCCTACCCGCCGACCCTGGCCGGCCTGGCCAGCCTGCCGATCACCATTCTGATGCTGCTGCTGTCGGCGCGGTCCGGGAAGCTCGCCTCCCGGATCGGGCCCCGGCTACAGCTGACCGTCGGTCCACTGCTGATCGCCGCCGGTATGCTGCTGCTGCGCGATGTCCGGCCCGGCGCCTCGTACGTGTTCGGCGTGCTGCCCGGTGTCCTCGTCTTCGGTCTCGGCCTGTCCTCGGTGGTCGCCCCGGTCACCGCGACCGTGCTGGCCGCCGCACCCGACCACCTCGCCGGCGTCGCCTCCGGCGTGAACAACGCGGTGGCCAGGACCGGCAGCCTGCTGGCCGTCGCCGTGCTGCCCGCGGTGACCGGCCTGACCGGCGCCGCCTACCGCCAGCCCCTGGCCCTGACCGCGAGCTGGCGGATGGCCCTGCTGATCTGCGCGGGCCTGAGCGTGGCCGGCGGCCTGCTCGGCTTCGGCGTGCGTAACGCCACCCTCGGCGCCACCGGCCCGAATCCCGACTCCGGTTCGGGTACCGCCGCCGGTCCGGCCGTCGAGGAGATTCCGGGTCCGCACCCCGGCGACTGTCTCAGCTGCGGCCTCTCGGCCCCGCCTACCCACGTCCGGCCCACCCGCCGGTCGGCCGACTGAGACGGTCGGGCGACTGAGACGGGCGGGCGGGCCGGAGGTTCGGCCGTTCGGGTTCGGGCCGACCGGCTACTGGCTCAGGATCTCGACGAACAGGTTCGGGTCGATGTTGCGCCCGGAGAGCACCGCGACCGTGCGGCCGGCCGGGAGGTCGGCCTGCCGGTAGAGGTACGCCGCGGTGGTCACCGCGCCGGCCGGCTCGGCGACCAGCCCGGAGCGCCTGGCCAGCGTCGCGACCGCCGAGCGGATCTCCTGCTCGCTCACCGTGACGATGCCATCGAGCACGGCGCTCAGGTGCGCGAAGGTCAGCTCCGAGGGCTCGGCCCGCAATCCGTCCGCGATCGTGCGGACCCGCTGGTCGCTGGGCCAGTGCACCCGATGCCCGGCCGCGAGGCTCGCCGCCGCGTCCCCGGCCAGTTCCGGCTCGACCCCGATCACCGTCGCGGCCGGGCACAGGGCCTTGATCGCGACCCCGGTCCCCGAGGCGAGACCGCCCCCGCTGACCGGCACCAGCACCAGTTCGACGTCGGGCAGGTCCTCGGCGATCTCCAGCCCGATGGTGCCCTGACCGGCGATCACCGCCGGATGGTCGAACGGCGGGATCAGCGCCGCGCTCCGGCGCGCGGCCAGGTCCTCGGCCACCTGCTGGCGTCGCGCCAGCGGCACCAGCACCACCTCGGCACCCAGCGCGCGGGTGGCCTCGACCTTGGTGCTCGGCGCGGTGTCGTCGATCACGATGGTCGCGGTGATCCCGGCCGCCCGCGCCGCGTGCGCGACGGCCTGGGCGTGGTTGCCGCTGGAGTAGGCGACCACGCCGTTGACCCGTTCCGCCTCGGACAACTCGGCCAGCGCGTTCGCCGCGCCACGAACCTTGAACGCGCCGATCGCCTGGAAACTCTCCGGCTTGATCCACAGGGGCCGATCCGGCGTACTCCATTCGCACGGCAGCAATCCGGTGCGCAACACGATGCCGTCGATACGTTTGGCCGCCGCCCTGATGTCCTCGATCCCGACCAGTCCCATGCCGTTCATTCTGCCGGTTGTTATGGTGTTGAACCACGGCATCGACGGGACGATCACTATCCATTGTAGACGGTCGGGTGGTGTCGGTGCTCACCTTCGGTGAACCCCAGGAGTGCTCGGTGCGTCACCCACGTTGAAGGACGAGGAATCGATTCACCGTCAGAGCCAGTCGAGCGTGTTAGGAAAAATGACCAAGGAGACGCAAGCACAGACCAAGCACTCGGTGCCGGTGGGCGGGAAGAAGCAGGCGGTCGAGATCAAACCGACCCAGGTGGCTGCCACGGCAATGGCCGCGGTGACCGCTGCCTTCCTCGGGTCGCG
>CAJCJE010000621.1 GCA_903970565.1 Candidatus Melainabacteria bacterium
CGGTCAGGCGCGACGGCAAGGTCTGCCAGGTCAACGCCTGGCCCTACCCACAGGGGCCGAGCTACCCGCAGACCGCCCCGCCGGCCCCGTCGACCGGCTGACCCGTCGACCTGCTGCTCCGTCGACCGGCTGCTCCGTCGAACTCGGCACTCCGTGGAGTTCGTCCATATGGTGGGAGCAGCACGGCCGGGAAGACCAGCGGGCCGCCGAGTGTTGTTCGATAGCAGAGACAAAACCAGATACCGGGCCAGAACTCCCGGCCGCGGCCCGAACCGGCGCCGTGGCCGGCGAATTCCAGCCACTTTCGGAGGAAACCGATGCCGCTCCCGCCGCTTGTGGAGCCAGCCGCGGAGCTGACCAAGGAAGAGGTCGCGCGCTACAGCCGCCACTTGATCATCCCGGATGTCGGGATGGACGGGCAGAAGCGGTTGAAGAACGCGAAGGTCCTCGTGGTCGGCGCCGGTGGCCTTGGCAGCCCCGCGCTGCTGTACCTGGCCGCTGCCGGGGTTGGCACGCTGGGCATTGTCGAGTTCGACGAGGTCGACGAGTCCAACCTGCAACGCCAGATCATCCACGGCCAGTCCGACATCGGCCGGCCCAAGGCCGAGTCGGCGCGTGACTCGATCGCCGAGATCAACCCGTTCGTCAAGGTCAACCTGCACCAGGTGCACCTGTCCAGCGAGAACGCGCTGGACATCTTCCGCGACTACGACCTGATCGTGGACGGCACCGACAACTTCGCCACCCGCTACCTCGTCAACGACGCGGCGGTGCTGTCGGGCAAGCCGTACGTGTGGGGGTCGATCTTCCGGTTCGAGGGCCAGGTCAGCGTGTTCTGGGAGGAACACGGACCGCAGTACCGCGACCTCTACCCCGAGCCGCCACCGCCCGGCATGGTGCCCTCCTGCGCCGAGGGCGGCGTGCTCGGCGTGCTGTGCGCGTCGATCGGGTCGATCATGGTCACCGAGGCGATCAAGCTGATCACCGGTATCGGCGAGACGCTGCTGGGCCGACTGATGGTCTACGACGCGCTGGACATGAACTACCGGACGATCAAGATCCGCAAGGACCCGGCCGGTGAGAAGATCACCGAGCTGATCGACTACGAGGCGTTCTGTGGCGTGGTGTCCGACGACGCGCGGAACGCCGCCGCCGGGCACACGATCACGCCCCTGGAACTCAAGCAGAAGATCGACGCGCACGAGAACTTCCTGCTCGTCGACGTCCGGGAACCGAACGAGTTCGAGATCGTGCGCATCCCCGGCTCGGTGCTGATCCCCAAGGACCGCATCCTCTCCGGCGAGGCGCTGTCGGAGTTGCCGCAGGACAAACCGCTGGTGCTGCACTGCAAGTCCGGGGCCCGCTCGGCGGAGGCGCTGGCCGCGCTGCACAAGGCCGGTTTCTCCGACGCCGTGCACGTCGGCGGCGGGGTGCTGGCCTGGGCCAAGCAGGTCGATCCGAGCCTGCCGACCTACTGAGTTCGGTGACACGCCCTCGGGGCCGGCCGTCGCGGTCGGCCCCCGAGGGCGTGTCACCGACGGCACTCGCGCTGACTCGTCAGGCTGGTCTCACTGGGCTGTTGAGGTGTTTTCGTAACGATCTGTCGGGGCGTCGTACCGTGTCGGCCGATGGTGGCGGTAGCGTCCCTGGCCGTGAGCCCCACACCCGAACCGCCTCCGGTGCACGTCCGCGCCGCCTTCGGCGCGCGAGACAGCGAGCCGGAGCTGATCGACGGCGGTCCGGCGTGGCGCTGTGGCGACGCCGCGCTGCGGCCGGCGACCAACCCGGCCCAGGCGGCCTGGGTCGGCCAGACCCTCGACGGGTTGCAGGTGGACAACCTGCGGGTGGCCCGCCCGCTGCGCTCGACCGACGGCCGCTGGGTGGTCGGCGGCTGGGCCGCGACCAGGGTCATCGCCGGCCGTGCCGAGCCACGCCACGACGAGGTCGTCTCGGTCGCCGTCCGGCTGCACCAGGCGACCACCGGCCTGAACCGGCCCCGGTTCATCGACGCCCGCGCGGACGTGTTCGCGGTGGCCGACCGGGTCTGTTTCGCCGAGGAGGAGGTGCCGCTGGACGCCGACCTCGGCGGACGCCTGTTCGAGGTGCTGGCCGGTTCGCGGCGGCCGATGACCAGCAGACCACAGGTGGTGCACGGCGACCTGTTCGGCAACGTGCTGTTCGCCGGGTCGGCCTCCCCGGCGATCATGGATTTCGAGCCCTACTGGCGCCCGGCCGAATGGGCTGCCGCCGTGATCGTGGTGGACGCGCTGGCCTGGGGTGGGGCCGACGAGGAGATCGTGCGCCGGTGGAACCATCTGCCGGACTGGCCACAGGCGCTGTTGCGCGCCCTGCTGTTCCGGCTGGCCGTGCACGCCCTGCACCCGTACTCCACGACCCGGTCGCTGCGCGGCCTGGAACGCGCCGCGCACCAGATCACCGAACTCCTCTGAGCCGATTCCTCTGAGCCGATTCCTCGGAGTCGGACTTCGCTGCGTCAGCAGGTCAGAACAGGCCGGCCGGACCGTCGTCGATGCGTGCCCGCGCCGCTGCCTCCCAGCGGTGCTGCCTGAGGTCGACCCGCTCGCCGTCGGCCAGCACACCCTCGCCGCGCAGCAGTTCCAGCTGTTCGCGAGCCAGGTGCGGGGCGGCGGTGCCGTTCGCGCGCAGCACCCGGTGCCAGGGCAGGTCGTGTCCGTCCTCGGAGAGCACCCGGCCCACCAGGCGCGCGGACGGGGCCTTGGCCAGGTCGGCGATGTCGCCGTAGGTGGCCACCTTGCCCGGCGGGATCGCATTGATCATCTCGCGGATGTGTTCGTGTATCTGCTCGTCCACCGCTTCACCCCTTGGCGACAAAACCGGTGACCAGCGCCCCGGTGTCCTCCGGCCGTTCCAGATAGATCATGTGCCCGCAGTCGAACTCGACCAGCTCGAACTCGCTGCCGAGGATCAGCTGGCAGCCGCTGACGAAGGCCGGACTCACGTAGGGCTCGCGCACCGCCCGCACGACCACGGTCGGCGTACCGGGATGCGGCAACACGGCCGCCCGCGCCATCTCGCTCCACGCGGCGGCCACGGCCGGTGCACAGTAGCGGAAGCGCCACTCGTCGCCGATTTGTTCCAGGTGTTCGGCCAGCTCCGCGTGGACGGTCTCGTCGGCGGCGATCGGCCAGTCGTAGCGCTGCGCCTCCCAGGCGTCCCGCTGGTTGGCGAACCGCCGCTGCGGCAGCTCGGCGCGCTCCAGCGCGAGCGTCGGGCTCAGTCCGACCGCCGGGTCCAGCAGCACGAGCTTGCTGATCCGGCCGGGTGCCAGCCGCAGCAGGTGCAGCGCGACCGCGCCGCCGAAGGAGTGCGCGAGCACCGGTACGGCGTCCAGCCCGTAGCCGTCGATGACGCCGAGCAGATCCGCGGCGTGCTGCTCGAGGGTCCACGGCGGCAGCGGCGTTGACCGGCCGTGGCCGCGCAGATCGGGCGCGATCACCTGGTATCTGGGCAGTTGGCGCTGCGCGAACTCCTGCCAGCGGGCACCGTGGCCGGTCACGCCGTGGATGGCCAGTAGCGGCGAGCCACCGGCCGGTCCGAACTCATGGACGTGTAGCGAGAGCGCCATAGATGGCATGGTCGCATCCGGCCGCGACCCGCCGTGGGTGGGCTGGGCGGCGGATTCGCCCCGCTTCGGCCGGGCCTGCGCGATCGTCGGGGCGGGGCATGGTTCCATCCTCTGGTGGCAGCCCCGCCCTTCCCGCTGGCCCGTAGCGGTGCAACCCACGACGCCGCACGCGCCGACGCG
>CAJCJE010000622.1 GCA_903970565.1 Candidatus Melainabacteria bacterium
GGTACACGGTGCGCACCGACACCTCCAGTTCGGCGGCGAGTTCGGTGGCCGTCATCCGGCCACGGTTCTGCAACAGCAGCAGGGTGGAGAGCAGTCGACTCGCGCGCACCCGAACAGTGTGCGACCTGAACCTGACAAAATGTCAGGGACACGGCGAGACCGTTCGTCGTTCCCGGCTGCCCGGAACGTCGCGCGGCGCCGTACCACGCGAGCACGGTACGGCGCCGACAACGAACACCCGGCCGTACGCGGGCGTCAGTCGACCAGTTTCGGCAGCACTTCCCGACCGAAGACCTTGATCCACTCTTCTTGGTTGCGACCGACGTTGTGGACGTAGATGCGGTCGAAACCGGCGTCGATGAACTTCTGGATCTCGGCGCGGTGCACGTCCGGATCGGAGGAGATGATCATCCGGCCGTCGAAGTCCTCCTCGCGGACCAGCTTGGCCATCTCGGCGAAGTCCCACGGGGAGCGGATGTCCTGCTTGGGGAACTTCATCCCGCCGTTGGGCCACTGCTCCATCGCGTTGGCCATCGCCTCTTCGTCGGTCGGCGCCCAGGACAGGTGCATCTGTAGCAGCTTCGGCATGGTGTCCGGGTCCTTGCCGGCCGAGCGCGCACCCTCACCGAACTTGGCCAGAATGCCCTCGATCTTGCTCAGCGGCGCGGCCGGGGTGATGATCCCGTCCGCGAGCGCGCCGGTGCGCTTGGAGGTCACCGGCCCGGCCGCCGCGATGTAGATCGGCGGCGGGGTGTCCGGCATCGTCCACAGCCGCATCTTGTGCAGTTTGAAGAACTGGCCGTCGTGCTTGACGTCCTTGCCGGTGAACAGCTTCTTGATCACCTCGACGGCCTCGAACAGCCGGCTGACCCGCTCCGGCGCCTCCGGCCAGTAGCCGGCGACCACGTGCTCGTTGAGCGCTTCGCCGGACCCGAGGCCGAGCCAGTGCCGGCCGGGGTACATCGCCTCCAACGTCGCCGATGCCTGTGCGATGAGCATCGGGTGCATCCGGAAGGACGGACACGCCACCCCCGGCCCGAAATCACCCTCCGTGTGCTCGGCGAGCGCGGTGAGCACGTTCCACACGAACGGCGCCTGCCCCTGTACCGGTACCCACGGCTGCACGTGGTCGGCGGCCATCTGGCCACGGAAACCATGCTGCTCGGCCAGTTCGGCGTGTTCGATCATCTCTCGCGGGTGGAACTGCTCCAACGCCGCGGTCAGGCCAACCTGCGCCATCGCCCCTCATCCCGATTCACCGTCGTGGACCATTTCTCTCGGTCCAACCCTACTGTCGCCTACTCTGGATAACACTTCGGCCGATCCCGGCGAGCGGGATCGGCCGAAGATCGCCCAGTAGTCGACTAGAACGCGCCGGTACCGTCAGGTGTTCCCAGTCCGGTCGGGCCGTCATAGCCGGCGCCTGCCGTGCACAGGTAGCTGCCGCCGCAACTGCCGTTGGAGCCGGAGGTCACGTCGTTGAGGTCCGCGGTGTGGCCGTAGGGGTAGGAGCCGTAGGTGACGGTCGCGGTGTTGCCGGCCAGCGCGTAGACACTGGCGACGATCGGCGAGGACGCGCTGGTACCGCCGACCTGTACCCAGCCGTCCGCGCCGGTGGCCAGGCCGAGTTCGATCAGGATGTCGCACAGGGAACTCGTGCCGCAGGTGTTGTCGGTGTCGTAGACGGCGACCCCGGTGTTCGGATCGGCGACCGCGGACACGTCGGCGACGGTGCGCTTCGCGCAGCCGGCATCGGTCTGCCAGGTCGGTTTGGGTTCGTAGGCAGAGCAGCCGGAACCGCCGCTGGACCAGGCGGTTTCGGTCCAGCCGCGCGCGTTGCTCGCCTTGCTCAGCGAGGTGCCGCCGACCGCGGTCACGGAGGGCGAGGCGGCGGGCCACTCGACGCCATAGCCGGAGTCACCGGAGCTGGCGGTGATGGCCACGCCGGGGTGGTCGAACGCGGCGTCCTCACCGGTCTCGGTGCTGGTCTCGGTCTCGCCGTAGCTGTTGGAGATCGAGACCACGCCCGGCGTGGCGGCCGCGGTGTTCTCCGCGGTCATCAGGTCGCTGTCGTTGGCGGTACTCGCCTCGACGAGCAGGATGCGGCAGTCCGGGCAGATCGCCGAGACCATGTCCACGTCCAGGCTCTCCTCCTCGGCCCACCCCGCGTCGGCGGCGGGCAGCGGCGAGGTCTGCCCGTTCTCGTTGACCTTCGTGAAGCAGCCGGTCGCGGCCGTGCACGCCGGCAGGCCGTACTCCGAGCGGTAGACCGCGAGATCGGTCGCCGCGTTGGGATTGTCCATCGCGTCGACGATGGCGACCGTACGGCCGCCGGAGGAATCGCCGACCAGGTTGTAGGCCGACCGCAGATCCGGTGCGCCGTAACCGCTGGGGCTGGTGACGAGCATCGGGCCGAGACGTCCGTCACTCCCCCGCACGGCTCGCACCTCGCCGTTGCAGTACACCCGGCCGGGCGTTTGCGGTGCCGCGCCGTCGGCGCAACCGAAACCAGTGACCAGGCCGGCGGTCGGAGCGCTCGACCGCGCCGGGGTGTGCGTCGCCGCCGAACGCGCGGCCGTGGGCGTCGCGGTCGCGGCCTGCGCCGGTACGGCCACAAGGGACAGCACGGTGGCCGCGACGGCGAGTCCGGCGAGCAGGCCACCGACCCGTCTGCCGGCCAGGTTCCGGCCGATATCGCCTCGCGAGAAATAGCGTGTCATTTTCCGAACCCTCTTCCGGTAACCGCTCCCGAAGGGCCGAGTACACCCTGGTGCTCGCCTGATGTTGCGGCGCCGGGCAACGGGCGGCAATGGGTCGACCGGCTACTCCCGTTCACAGATGACACTCACCCCGGTGGCGGTAACGCCGCAGGTAGGAGACGCGATACCGGACTTTGGGCGGCGTCGGCTTCGGTATCGAGAAAGTCCGCCGACCGCGTGGTCGGCCCCTGAATCGATCGCGGCCTGAAATCCTGGACAAGGGCGCTGAACACCGAGCCGCGACCAGGATCACCGACACAACGCAATCGCGTTCGCGCGCAATTCTCGTTAATTCCAGGTATCGGCGGATTACCACCTCGACAACAAGCCGGGCCGGTTGCCGGAAGAGTCCGGGTCAGCTCTCGGCGATCAGGTGGTAGACCCAGCGGCCCTCTTCGGTGCGGTTGAGCCGATAGCGGGTCTCGATCTTCGGGCCGCCGTGCAGGAAGATGTGCGTCACGATCGTGCCGACTACGGTTTTCGCGGTGGGCAACGGTTCCCGCCTACCG
>CAJCJE010000623.1 GCA_903970565.1 Candidatus Melainabacteria bacterium
CGCCGGTCAGCGTGGCCACGTCGACCAGCACCTCGGCTCCGAGCTGACCGACCGCGTAGGCGAGGGCGTCGGCGAGCACCATCCGGCCCTCGGCGTCGGTGTTGGTCACCTCGGTGGTCCGCCCGCCGTGGTGCCGCACGATGTCACCCGGCCGGTAAGACGACCCGGACAGGTGGTTCTCCGCGGCCGGGACCAGACCGGTGACCCGGATCGGCAACTGGAGTTCGGCGATGGCCCGCAGCGCGGCGATCACCGCGCCACCACCGGCCATGTCGGTGCGCATCAGGTGCATACCGGGGGCGCGCTTGAGGGAGACCCCGCCGGTGTCGAAGGTGATGCCCTTGCCGACCAGCACCAGATGCGGACCGCGCGCGCCGCGTGGCCGCCAGGCCAGTTCGATCAGCCGGGGCGGCCGGACCGAGCCGCCGCCGACCGCGAGGACCCCACCGAACCGGGCCTGGGTCAGCCACTGCTCGTCCCGGATCGTCACGGCCAGACCGGTCACCGCGCCGCCGACCCTGGCCGCGGTGTCCGCCAGCCAGGCCGGGTCCTTCACGTCGGAGGGGGTGTTGGCCAGGTCGCGGGCCAGGGAACTGGCCGAGGCGAGCACCGCGGCCCGGCGCAGCGCGGCCCGCAGCTGCTCGCTCGGCTGCGCGATACGCAGCCGGACGACGCGCGCCTTGGCCCTGGCCGGCTGCTCGGTGACGCGGAACCGGTAGCCGCCCAGCAGCAGGCCGAGCACGACCGACTCCAGCTCCGCCGGGGCGATCTCGGCCGGCAGCGACAGCTCCACGGCCCGCTGCGCCGGGCTCGCCCCGGCGGCCTCCAGCGCGTCGTCGACCGCCCTGGCCAGGGCCGCGCCCGCGGTCCGCCAGTCCACCCCTCGGCGGGCGCCGACGCCGACCAGCCAGGCTTTCGCGCCACTGCCGGAGTGCGCGCCGGCCGGCACCGCGTGCAGCTCACCGGCCTTGCCGGTCAGTTCACCCGGCGGCTGCCAGTCACCGAGCAGGGCCGCCGCGTCGGGGCCCAGCCAGAGTTCGTCGGTGGTACCGGTCTCCTCCGGTGCCCGAGCCGGCGCGACCACCGCGGCTCGCAGCGCGCCCCGTCGGGCCAGGTCACTCAGTTCGACCCTGGCCAACGGGGTGGGCACCACCGGAACGGTCGCTGTGCGCGCGGGCAACGTAGAGCCTCCTTGGCCCCGGTCGCGCCGGGGCGGCGAGTGTCGGCGAGGACGGGTCGGACCGTCGGATCGGGTGGTACGGGGCCGGAGCGACCACGATCAGACCGGCGGACGTCCGGATCGTGGCCCGAGAAAATTACAGGCCCCGGTTCCACACGGTGAAAACCGGGAAACCGGGGCACGGACGACGGGGCAACGGCACCCGCGGCCGATTGAACGCATCAGCCAGCGGCACCTTTCAACGCATCGCCCAAGTTACTGGCTTCTTCGGCGGACATCTCAACGACGAGCCGACCCCCACCCTCGAGCGGGACGCGCATCACGATGCCGCGTCCCTCTTTGGTGACTTCGAGGGGACCGTCGCCGGTCCGGGGCTTCATGGCCGCCATAGCGTGCTCCCTCCGTATGATCTTCCCCGTCGACACACCCACCGAGCCGCCGGTTGCGCGGTCATTCTCCCCCATCAGCACCTCAGACGGAAAACGAGCCGATCTTTTCGTGTCGCGTGACGTGCGGCGACGTTCGCTCATCGACGGAATTCCGGTGCGCGGCAGGGGCTTGCCGGGTATGCCACGGTGCCGTCGGCATCCACTTCGGACGACGACGCAGACGGGTCCATGATCGCGCGCTTGATCACCGCCGGCAGCCACTTGGTGACGATGGTTACCGAGCCGTTGGATTTTCGTGGTCGAATGGATCGGCCGGGGCAGCTGCCCGCCGTGGCCGGCCACTACCGATCCGGAGGTACCCCGAAGTGTCCACCGAACCCGTTCTGCTGGTCACCGACGTTGACGGCGTACGCACGCTGACCCTCAACCGGCCGGCCGCGTTCAACTCGCTGACCACCGAACTCAAGGACGGGCTGGTCGCCGCGCTCCAGGCGACGGCCACCGACGAGTCGGTGCGGGCGGTGGTGCTGACCGGCGCCGGCAAGGCGTTCTGCGCCGGCCAGGACCTCAAGGAACACATCGGCGCGCTCCAGGCCGGGCAGGCCCGGCTGTGGGAGACCGTCGAGAAGCACTACAACCCGATCGTGCGAGCCCTGACCGAGATGCCCAAACCGGTCATCGCGGCGGTGAACGGCACCGCGGCCGGCGCCGGCGCGTCCTTCGCCTACGCCTGTGACCTGCGGATCGCCGGATCGTCGGCGAAGTTTCTGATGGCGTTCGCGAACGTCGGGCTGACCGCCGACTCGGGCGCCTCCTGGACACTGCCCCGGCTGATCGGCCACGGCCGGGCGATGGAGATGATGCTGCTGGCCAAGCCGGTCAACGCCCAGCGCGCGCTGGAGATCGGCATGGTCACCGAGGTGGTCGACGACGCCGACGTGCCGCGCGCCGCGCAGGAGCTTGCCGCGCGGATGGCCACCGGCCCGACCACCTCATACGCGACGATCAAGGACGCACTGCTCACCGCCGCGAGCGCGGACCTGCCCACGGCGCTGGCCAACGAGGGCCGGGGCCAGGAGCGGGCCGGCGGCACCGTCGACCACCGGGAGTCCGTGGAGGCCTTCGTGGCCAAGCGCCCGCCGGTGTTCACCGGCCGCTGACGCCCCGGCCGTGGCGGCCGGCTAACCAACCGACCGCCAGCAGTCCACCAGGTGATCGTCGACCATGCCGGTGGCCTGCATCATCGCGTAGCAGGTGGTCGGGCCGACAAACGCGAATCCGCGCCGCTTGAGATCCTTGGACATGTCGATCGACTCCGGGCTCACCGCCGGCACCTCGCCGTTGTTCCTGGGTCGGACGTGATCGGACGGCGCGAAGGACCAGAGCAACTCGTCCAGCCCACCGGCCAGGGCCTCGACCACCTGCGCGTTCTTGATCGCGGCCAGGATCTTGGCCCGGTTGCGCACGATGCCGGCGTCGGCCATCAACCGCTGCACGTCCTCGTCGGTGAACCGGGCGACCTTCGCTGGCTCGAAGTCGGCGAAGGCCTGCCGGAACGCCGGCCGCTTGCGCAGGATCGTGATCCAGGACAGCCCGGACTGGAAACCCTCCAGGCTCAACCGCTCGAACAGGGCCTGCTCGCCGTGCAGGACGACGCCCCACTCCTCGTCGTGATAGGCGAGGTAGTCCGGGGTCGAC
>CAJCJE010000624.1 GCA_903970565.1 Candidatus Melainabacteria bacterium
GACGCCTTTCCCGAGCAGCTGTCGGGCGGTATGCGGCAGCGCATCTCATTGGCGCGGGCGTTCGTGACCGAGCCCGAGGTGTTGTTGATGGACGAGCCGATGGGGGCCGTTGACGCGCAGACGCGTCTGGTGCTGCAGGAAGACCTCGCCCGCCTTTGGGAGGCGACCCGCAAGACGGTGGTACTGGTGACGCACTCGATCGAGGAGGCGATCCTCCTCGGCGACCGCGTGGTCGTGATGTCATCTCGTCCAGGCCGCGTCAAGCTCGACATCAAAGTTGATCTACCGCGCCCGCGCACCCAGGCGGCGACCACCACCGAGCCGTTCGCGGCCCTCAAGGCGACATTGTGGGAAGCGCTGCGTGACGACGTCGCCAAGTCGTTGGAGTTCTCGTGAGCGAAACCACTACGGAAATCAGGCCCGTGACCGAGGAGCTCCCCAAGGGTGACACGCTAGTTGCCGACACCGTCGTCAGTCTGCGCCGGCGCGAGCGCCGCAGGCGGCAGCGGGACATCCTGTTGAGCACCGGCACACCTCTGGTGCTGCTGGTGCTGTGGCAGATCGCGGCCAGCGCGAACTGGATCGACGCCAAGCTGTTTCCCGCTCCGACCACGATCGTTCGCGCCGCCGGATCTCTGATCTCCGCCGGGACACTCCAGAGTGACCTCGGTGCCACGGTCGCGCGGCTGCTCGTCGGATATTCGATCGGGGTGGTCTCGGGAGTCGCGGTCGGACTCGTGCTCGGCCTCAGCCGGCCGCTCCGCGCGGCGTTCTCACCGCTGTTCAACGGTCTGTACGCGGTCCCGTCGATCGCGCTGCTGCCTCTGCTGCTCGTGATCTTTGGAATCGGGGAGACGGCGAAGGTGCTGACGGTGGTCGCCGTCACATTCTTCGTCTTCGAGATCAATCTGACCGCCGCCGTCCGGAACTTCGACCCGCGGCTGCTCGAAGCGGGCCGTGCTTACGGAGCTCGTCGCGGGGCGCTGTTCCGCCACGTCCTGTTGCCCGGCACCATGCCCGCGATCTTCACCAGCCTACGAGTCTCGATCGCGCTCGGCCTCGTGGTCACCACAGCAACTGAGTTCGTGGCAGCGAACAACGGCCTCGGCTACCTCGTGTGGAACTCATGGCAGTTGTTCGAGACAAACGACATGTACGTCGGCCTGGTCACGATCGCGCTGGTCGGCGTCGTGCTCACGGCGATCGTAGCTGGCCTCGAGTGGCTCGCACTGCCCTGGATGAGAGCCAGGCGCGGCTGATGGGTACTGCGCCTGGGCCTGCCCACGATTACGACGTCGTGGTGGTTGGTGGCGGATCGGCCGGGGTGGCCGCCGCGATAGCTGCTTCACGCAGGGGCGCCAGGACCGCGCTGATCGAGCGGCGCGCCTACTTCGGTGGCGTGGCTGTAGCGGGATCGGTGCTTATGTACTGCGGCTTCTTCACGCAGGGCGGCTCCTCACCGGTCAGGGTAGTGGGCGGGATTGGCCTGGATGTACTGCGGGCGCTGGAGGAGGCCGGCCTCAACGTCGAACCCCATCACACGCGAAGTGACAACTGGGTAGTCGCGCTGGACCAAGAGGTTCTAAAGATCACCTTGGACCGACTGGTCGCGCGGGAGGGCGTGACCCCGATCCTGCACTGCGGGATCATCGACGCGTCGGCATCCGGCGGCGTGATCGAGGCCGTCCGTGGATTCGACGACAACGGCGGGTTTGAGATCGGCGCCAGAGCGTTCGTCGATGCGTCCGGCAACGCGAACCTGGCATGGATGGCCGGCGCGTCGGTCGATCCCCTAACCGACGAGGCAAGACAGGACGCGTCGCTCGTTATGCGGATGAGCGGTGTCGCCGGTGACGTCTCGCCTGATGATCTCCTGGCCGCGATAACACGTGAGAACGACGGTCTGACCGAGCCGCTGCCGCTGCCGTACGGGGCCGTCGGACGACTGCCGCTGACGGGTGACCTCGTCGCCATCGTGTTGGACCTACCTGTGGACGCGCTCTCCGCAGTTGACCTGACCCGCGCGGAGATGCGCGGGCGGACCATAGCGCGGGACTATTTCGCGGCCTTCCAGCGTCATCTGCCGGCCTTCGCCGGCGCGCGCCTCCAGGCCACAGGCCCGGAGCTGGGAGTTCGGCAGGGAAGGGTAATCCGAACCCAGCGGCCCTCAGCGGTCGCCGACGTGTTGCGCGGCGGTCCCGTGCCCGACACCGTGGCGGTGGCTGGCTGGCCGATGGAGAGCCACCAGGGGTCGGGACCTCCGCGCTACGAGCGGATCGGCGGCCCTGGGTGGTACGGGATCGGCTACGGGGCCCTGGTGCCAGAGGGGATGGACAACCTCTGGCTGGCAGGACGCGCGATCGGCGCCGACGCTGACGCATACGCATCGGTGCGGGTTATGGGGACGGCGTTCGCGACCGGTCAGGCCGCAGGGATCGCAGCCGCGCACTTCGCAATCTTCGGCAGGCACGACCCGTCTGCCGTCGCGGTCGAGCTTGAGGCGCAGGACGCAATTCTCGCTCTCTAGTCGCAAAGCAACGAACCCGGCTTTGTCGGGTTGTTTCACAAATACACGAGGGAGGAAAGTAAATGAAGGTTTCACTACCAGGCTCGAAGCAGATGCGGCTCATGGTCGTGTCGGCGCTGCTGATGGCCGTGTGGTGTTCGAGTTCAAGCGCCTTGGCTAGCACTAGCCACAGTTCTCGCACCACGACGGTGAATGTCGCCTATGTGCCGCTCCCGCTGTTCGCGCCTATGTACGTGGCCATGCACGACGGCTACTTCGCCAAGGAAGGCATCAAAGTGCACCTCACCAGCATCGCGTCCGGCCAGAGCGCCGTGGTGCTCGCAGCCAGCAACCGGGTGCAGGTGGTGCTGGGCGGCTTCTCCGCTGGCATGTTCAACGCGATCAAACAGGGCCTCTCGTTCAAGGTCGTGGGGTCGATGGCCGAAGAAGCCCCAGGCGCTCCCGCAGCCGCGTTGGTGGTCGCCCCATCGATGGAGTCGACGGTGAGCACACCGGCCGGCCTCAAGGGTCAGAAGATCGCGGTGGACGGCGGCAACGGCGCCGCGGGCTCGTACCTGTTGGCCCAGATGCTCGCACCTGACAATCTCACGTTGAGCGACGTCACACTGGTCAACCTCCCGTTTCCGGAGATGGAGGATGCGCTCAAGTCGGGCGCGGTCGCCGCTGCAGTGATGTCGAGTCCGTTCCTCGGAATAGCTGTCGCCGATGGCAACGGCAAGGTGCTCGCGACAGAGCCAGTGCGAGAGGCGGTGACCGGCGTGATCTACGGGGGCGCATTTGCCAAGACACCGGCTGCCCAGAAGTTCTTTGACGCTCTGGTGCAAGGTGCGAAGAAGCTCCAGGGCAGCGGTGCGGTTTCCACCGCGAACCTGAAGATCATTGCCGCTGCGACCAGCGAGCCGCTTGCCGCGCTCAAGTCACAGCCGCCGAATCTGTTCCAGCCGAAGCTCGCGCCGCCGACCGCGACGCTCACGGACATGCAGAAGGTGTTCGCCGCGTCCAAGGCGCTTAGCTACTCGACGCAGATTCCGAGCTCACGTTACGTGGACAACAGCTTCTCCGCGAACGCGAAATGACGGGCACCTCGGGTTCCGCAGCAGGCCCCTCGGGCGCCTCAGCTGCGGTACCCGAGGATCTGTCCAGCACGAAAGTGGTGAGCACGGTCGCGGTTCGCGAGACCGAGACGACGGCCGAGGCCGTGCGCGCTCCCGCCACCGGGCAGGCGGTCGTTCGCATGGAGCGCATAGGCCTCTGCGGCACCGACCATCACATCTGGGCCGGGCAGTTCCCGGCCAGCCGCTTCCCGCTGGTCCAGGGACATGAGCTGGTGGGCGTTGTGGCGGCCGTCGGCCCGGGCGTCGAACTCCAGCTCGGTGCCCGCGTGGTGGTAGATCCGACGAGCAGCTGCGGTCGCTGCTTCGCCTGTCGCAGCGGGGTCCGGGAGGTCTGCGCGCGTATGCGGGTGCTCGGTGTGCACGCCGACGGCGGCCTGCGGGAGCTCTTCCTGCTCGACGCGACACGGC
>CAJCJE010000625.1 GCA_903970565.1 Candidatus Melainabacteria bacterium
CGAGCCGCTCCAGCAGCGGATGCACCGCATCCGGGTCGGCCACCCGCAGCCCGACAATGTCCACTTCGGACAGAAGCTCGCCGACCTCCGGCGTGGGCAGCAGCAGGTCCCGTGGCCCGAAGGACATCCGGCCGTCGATCAGCGGCACCGGCAGGCTGCCGAGTTCCTCGGCGATCGCGGCGTCCGACTCGACCCAGCGTTCCAGCCCCGCATACAGCCGCGCCCACCATTCCGACGCCCGCTCGACACCGGAGATCGCGGCGACCAGATCGGCCGCGCGCAGCCGGCGGACCTCGAAAACGGCGAGTGCCGGCGCGTACTCGGGCTCGGAGAGCCGGCCGGCGAGCAGCCCCGGCAGCAGCGCGACCAGCAGCGAGGCCAGCTCGGGATCGGGTCGGTCCAGCACGGTCGAGCCGGCGGGTGCGCGCAGCGTGCCGTTCTCGGCGGGCAGCCAGGAGGCACCGGCCAGCGCGTCGAGCACCAAGGCCCGCAGTTGACCGTCCACTTCGGACAACGGAAACTCGGGCAGCGGCACCAGCGCGGTCCGGTGGTCGACGGAGAAGTCCGCGACCAGCAGCGGATAGTCGGCGGCGGCAGCGGCGAGCACCGCGTCGGTGGCCGGGCCGGGCAGCAGCCGGCGCCGGGAGGGCTCGACGGGCAGCGTGGCCAGCAACCGGGCCGGCAGCGAAAGTCGCTCGTCGGTCGGCGTCGGCGCGTGCAGCACCTCGCCCTCCAGCGGCAGCGGAACTCCCGTCGCCGACAGCGGCACCGCCCAGCACACCGACCAGTTCGCCCTGGCCCGCACCTCGACGCCGAGCCGCCGCGACTGGGCTTCGGTGAGGATGCCGGTGCTGCGCCTGGTCAGCCAGCGGGTCACCGTGCCGCTGCTGGGGCCGCGCAGCTCGACGATTCCCGGCTGGTCCGACTCGACGCGGTCCCAGCGCTGCTCGGCGACCTCGATCCCGGCCAGGCCGGGCAGGGCGAGCAGCAGGTCGGGTGCCTGCTCCTCGGCATCCGAGAGCAGCAGGTCGAGATCGACGCCGGGCCGCAGCGGAAGCCGGACCTCGGTGTCGAAACCGGCCGGCACCGGGTCCTCGGTCACCTCGATCGGCCAGATCAGCCGGAGGACCGGTACCTCGTGATCGCGTTCGGCCAACAATGCGGCGAGCCGGTCGTGGTCGGCGATGGCGGCGCGGGTGCGCCGCGCGGAGAACCGGACACCACCGGTCGTGGAGACGACCCTGGGTTCCTCGGTGGCCGCGAGCACGGCCGCGAAACCGACCCCGAACTGGCCGACCTGCTCGCCGGAGCGTTTCGCGGACGCGCGCAGCGAGGCAAGCGCGGCCACCCCGTCGGCGGTCAGCGGCGCGCCCGTGTTGGCGACCCGCAGTTCCGGACCCGCTTCGGCGCTGACCACGGTCAGTCGCAGGCGGCCGGGCGTGCCCGAGGAGACGGCGGCGTCGGCGGCGTTCTGCGCCAACTCGACCAGCATCCGATCCCGATAGCCGCCGAGCCGAAGGTCCTCCTCGGCATTGGCGTCCTCGCGGAACCGGGTCGGCGAATCGCGCCAGGCGGCCAACACCGAACCGCGCAGCGTCGCGGTGCCGAACGGATCGGCAGCGGTTCCCTTGTCAGGAGAGGCGTTGTCGTCGAGCGCACTGGTTTCGGGCAGGGAGAGGCCCGTCAGGTCCGTCACGGGCGATCAGAACTCGGCAGCCGGCTGGCCACCAGCTGATTCGGTCTCGTCGGCCCCGGTCTCGTTGAGTTCGGTCTCGTTGAGTTCGGTCTCCTCGACGTGAGCCGTGTCGGCGGGCGCCTCGGGCTCGACGTCACCTTCGGGCTCCGCCTCGGCCGTCTCGGCTTCGACGGTCCCTGCTTCGACGGTCCCTGCTTCGACGCCGGGCAGCGCCGGTTCTTCGGGTTGGCTCTCCTCGACGGCTGGAACCGTCGGGACTTCCTCGGCCGCCGGGGCCGGTTCGGGGCGTTCGGTGAGTTCGACGTCCAGGGTGGTGTCGTCGTAGACGAGTTCGGAGACCGGGATGGGCGAACTGCTGTCCAGTTCGACCTCGGAATGCGCGCCGCAGCCGTATTCGACGTGCACGATGTGGCCGTCGGCCGGGGCGAACTCGTTGCCGCAGACACCGAACGCGGCACGCAGCGAACCGGCGACCGGCAGGTAGAAACCGCAGGTGCCGCAGTGGCCGGGGGCGCTGCGCGCCATATCGCTCTCCGGGCCGAAATCGCTGGCCAGCCAGCGGTCGACCGCCTCGTAACGACCGATTCGCGACATCACGCGGACCCGGCCGAGGCCGAGTTCCGCGGCACCATCCTCGATGGCCTCGTCATCGGAGGCCAGGTAGCCGGGCACCAGGCGGACGTCACCGGGGTCGGTCGGCAGCAGATCGCCGACGCCGAGATCCCCGGCCTGCACCCGGTACTGCCAGGGCAGCCAGTCCGGCGCGGTCAGCGCGTCCGGGCCGGGCAGCAGGACGACCTCGCTGACCGTGACCTCGGTGTCCTGGCCGGCGTTGGCGACGGTGACCGCCCAGCGCCAGCCCCGGTAACCGGGCACGGTGGCCTCGAACAGGTGCGTGGCCGCCCCGTCCTCGGCGATCACCCCGACGTGCGTGCCGATCGGCTCTCCGCCGGCTTCCCGCACCGCTGCCGCGCGGGCAACCTCGACGGCTGCCGCCAGTTCGGGATCGGGCGCGGCCGTCGATGTCGGATCGTCCGAAACCGGGCAGTTCGAGGTGGGCATCACAGCTATAGATTGTGCCTCACCGCCGAGCGTTGCCCCGCAGCCGCTCACCTGCCCGGAACAGCCGGTCACCTGACTACTTTCCGTGACCGTCGAACGGGGTTCGGAACGGTAGCGTGAATCTTGAGAACCTCTCGACTTCGGGCCGGGAACTCGCCCACCGGCTCGCGGGGTGAGGCAGGATGGAGAAGTGATTCGCGGCAACTCGGCCGGCCAACCCGGCAACGCCCGTCGTGGGCGACCGGGCTGGAGCGGTGGTGGCCGCAAGCGGGTTGCCCCGGAGCCCTGGGGTGAGGACAACGCCGCTGGTCAGGACCAGCAGTATCAGTCGGCGCCGCCTCCCGCGCCCGCCGGCTACCGCCAGGAGCGACCGGCCGGCCCGCCAGGACAGCAGGGGCGTTTTCGGCCAACCGAACCAACTCGGGCGACACAGCCACCGAACGCACCCCCGCCCCCGCGCGGCGGGTATCGGCCGGAGACCTACCAACCCAACGGCTACCCGCCGGGCAGCCAGCCCTCCGGTGACTTTCCGCCCCGGCGCCCCGGTGGCTGGCGCT
>CAJCJE010000626.1 GCA_903970565.1 Candidatus Melainabacteria bacterium
TGATCGGCCTCGTCGTCGGCGAGAAGCTGATCCCCTTGCTGGTGCGCGACTTCGCCAGCCCGGTCACCAAGTTCGTGTTCACCGCGATCATCCTGATCCTGTTGATCGTGCTCGGCGAGGCCTTCGGCGTCTGGTTGGGACGAACGATCAAACGGCGGATTCGCAACCCCCGGCTGGCCGGGGTGGACAACATCCTCGGCTCGATCGTGCAGGGCCTCGTGGTCTTCGTGGTGGCCTGGATGGTCGCGGTACCGCTGACGGTGTTCAACGGTCTGCCCGGCCTGGAGGCGGCGATCTCCGGATCGCGGGTACTCAGCGCGGTGAACTCGGTGATGCCGGCCTCGGTCCAGGCCCTGCCGATCGGCCTGCGCAACCTCTTCGACGTGCCCGGCCTGCCGGTGGTGTCCAACCCGTTCACCCAGACCCCGGCCGACGAGGTGTCACCGCCGAACACCGCGCTACAGACCAGCGCGATCGTGCAGCAGGTGCGGCCCAGCATCGTGAAGATCAAGTCTCAGGCGCCGCAGTGCTCACGGGCCCTGGAGGGCAGCGGTTTCGTGATCGCGCCACATCGGGTGCTGACCAACGCGCACGTGGTCGCGGGCACCGACGACGTCAACGTGATAGTCGGGCTGGGCGAGTTGGATGCGCACGTCGTCTACTACGACTACGACACCGACATCGCCGTGCTGGACGTGCCGGACCTGACCGCGCCGCCGCTACAGTTCGACGAGAACCCGGCGCCGCAGGGCCAGGACGCGATCGTGCTGGGCTATCCGCTCGACGGCCCGTACACCGCGTCGGCGGCCCGCATCCGGGACGAGATCAACCTGCCCGGTCCGAACATCTACGACGACCAGACCGTGCACCGCGACGTGTACGAGGTCTACGCGCAGGTACGCAGCGGCAACTCCGGCGGTCCGCTGATCGAACCGAACGGCACCGTGCTCGGCGTGGTCTTCGGCGCCGCCGTCAACGACTCGGAAACCGGCTTCGCGCTGACCGCCCGACAGGTGGAGGAGAAACTTCCCGACGTCAGCACGCTGACCGTGCCGGTCTCCACCGACCAGTGCGCCAGCTGACGGTCGAGATCGATCCCGAGTTCAGTCCACTTCGGCCAGGAAATCGACGAGGGTCTTGCTGACCAGCTCCGGGGCCTCCTGCTGCGGGAAGTGGCCGACCTGCTCGAACCGCCGGTAGACCGGGCGTGGCCCCAACCAGGGCCGGGAGGCCAGCGCGGTCGGTTCCAGCAGATACGGGTCGAGCGCGCCGTGCAGCTGCAACACCGGCACGGTCAGCCGCTGACCCATCTCCTCGGCGAACCGTCGGCCGTCGCCGCGCAACTGCGAGCGCACCGCCCAGCGGAAGTACTCCAGCGCGCTGTGGGCGACCCTCGGCACCAGCATGGCCGCCCGGTCCATCGCGACCGTTTCCACGAACGACGCCCGATCAGTCCATTGTGGACCAGACAGTCGGCGGAGCAGTTTCTCCACGGCCACCGCGCCATCGGCGACCAGGTCACGTTCCGGGAAGATCGGCACCTGCGCGCCGAAGATCTGGCCGAAGGCGCGGGCCTGGCTGTTCGTGCGGCGCAGCGCGCTTCGTCGTACCGCCGCGCGCAGGGCGAGCGGATGCGGCGCGGCCACCGCGGTGAACGAGCGGACCAGGCGGGGATGCATGGTCGCGACGGTCCAGCCGATCAGCCCACCCCAGGCGTGACCGACCAGGTGCGCGTGCCGCTCGCCCAGCGCCTTGATCAGCCCGGCGACGTCACCGGCCAGCGTCCAACCGTCATAGCCGCGCGGCGGTTTGTCCGAGTCGCCGTAACCGCGCAGGTCAACCGCGACCGCTCGATAGCCGGCCGCGCTCAGCGCGGTCAGCTGCTCGTGCCAGGTCCACCAGAATTCCGGGAAGCCGTGCAGCAGCAGGACCAGCGGTCCACTGCCGGCCTCGGCGACATGCAACCGGATGCCGTTGGCCGACACGTCGCGGTGCGTCCACGGGCCCGGTATGCGTACGGTCGAGGGATCGGGAGCCGGCGACACCGCGACGCCGCTGGGAATGCCGACGCCCTCAGCCGCTGATCTCGCTGGCGCGCCCGCCGCGATGCCGCAGCGCCTGCGCCGTGCCGCGCATCGTGTCGATGGTCTGCTGAGGCGCCCTGATCTTGCGCACCTTGCGCCAGCCCAGCAGCGCCAGCAGGGCGGCGCCGAGGAGCATCGCGAAGGTGACGATGCCGAAACCGGCCCACTGCGGCAGCCAGATCGCGATCACCAGAGCAATGGTGACCAGCAGGAATGGCAGCAGTAGCAGCAGCAGCGTCAACGCGACGAGGAAGAAGACGCTGCCCTTGAGGCCCTTCTTCACCTCGCCGGTGATCTCCAGCTTGGCGAGTTCGATCTCGGCGCGTAGCAGGGTGGACAGGTGCGCGGTCGCGTCCTTGACCAGCGAGCCGATCGACTGCTCACCGACGTTGCCGGCCAGTCGGTCCTCGGTCAGCGGGATGGACGCAACGGGGGGCAGCCCGCCACCGTTGTGGCTGCCGCTGCCGGGAGGTTGGGAGCTGGTCACGGACATCATCGTGCCACGAGCCGCACGCGCCGGCTTTGCAGCCACGTCGATACGTGAGGATTCGAGCACAAAAATCGGGCCGGCCACCGACGATCGACACGTCGGCGGCCGGCCCGATGGCAGAACCTGGCCGGTGAACCGGCCGAGACCACGCGGGTGGGGTTGATCAGTCCTGAAGCTCGGCGAGGGCCTGCTTGACCTTCTCCATCTCGGCTTCCAGCTCGGCCATCCGCTGCTGGTGGGCTTCGCGCGCGGCGGTGATCACCGTGTCGATGTTGCCGGAGATGTCCGGGTGCAGCTCTTTGGCCGCCCTGGAGACCGCGGCCGCGGTCACGGCAAGGCCCTGCACGACGCGCTTGCCGCCGTTCGTGAGTTCGGCCTGCCACTCGCCTTCGGCGGTGCCGGTGACGGTGAGTGTCAGTTCGATGGTGCGGGTCTTGCGCGCCGTGCTCTGCTTACGCGGACGGCCGCGCTTGGGCTGGTCATCGGCGGCGGACTCATCGTCGGAGACGGCTGCCCCGTTGGTCTCGGTGCTGGTGGTCTCGGTGCTGGCAACCCTGGTCACCGCGCCGTTCGCCGGGATCTCGGCGATCTTGACCGCCGCTTCGGGGCTGGTCTCCTGCTCGGTCAATGAATCCGACTTCGTTGCGGTGTCCACTGCGCTCCCTGTCAGATCGGATCGATCGCTCGTGCGGCCCAAAGCGGGTCAGCACATGTTAGAACACCTGTTCGACGTCTGTCGCGGCGGCACGCTGTTGCGCCGGCCGGTGTTCACGGTGCCGGGATCATAGCCACCCGAGGTGAGACGATCCCTGCTGCGCTAAGCCTGCGCTGAACCCTGTTCTGAACCTCGTTCTGATCCCGGTTTCGCCTGGTTCGCCAGCGCCATCGGGAACCCGTCGCCCACCCCGGCCGGCGCCGGCCGGGTGCCGGAATCGAATCGGCGAGGGGCCGGGTCGCGGATCATGCCCCCGTCGACGGCCTGCCCACGGTGCCCGTTGGTGATCAATCCCACTGGTGATCGCCGGCTCGGCCCGGCCCGGCCGCCCACGGGTTTCACGTGACGTGCAGCTGTCCGACGCGCCGAGCGATCTCCTCGACCATGCGGCTCAGCGTCCACGCAGCGATATCAGCACCCGCACGGCGAGATCAGCACCCGCGCAGCGACCCGCGCCGCCATACCGCCGTGCCGCGAAATGCGACGCCGCTCAGGCCCAATTCCCCAAGGCAGAGAACAGCCCCCGCCCGCCCGGGGCGCGGATTTTCTTTGACAGTAATAGGCATGACCAGCGATCATGGTTTGACCTGCTACTTACATCCTGCCGTGCCGAACGTTCGCCGATCCGAGGATGCCCCCACGTTGGGTGGTCCCATGGCGCACGCGCGCATCGACGGTGTCCGATCTTATCGAGCTGACCTCTCTGGCGGTCTCGCCGTTCCGATCACTGTCCGTCACTGGACTACTACCGGCGCCGTCGCGTCGCCGGGTCGGTTCGGGGGTGCGTGGTGAGCGCGCCGACGATCCTGCGCGAGTTGCGCTCCGCCGACGCGGGCCCGGTGCCGGAGGGGTGGACGCGTGGCGCGATCTACCTGCGGATCTCGGATGACCGTGAAGGTCGTGAGCTGGGTGTCGAACGGCAGGAGGAGGACGTCCGGGCCTTGTTCGAGCGGCTGAAGGTCTGGGTGGTGCGTGTCTACTGTGACAACGACATCGGCGCGTCGACCCGGTCGAAGAAGCCGCGCCCTGACTATCTGCGGATGCTGACCGAAGCGCGTGAGCA
>CAJCJE010000627.1 GCA_903970565.1 Candidatus Melainabacteria bacterium
GCTGCTGCTGAGGTTGCCGTTCGGGTCGGTGGCGACCACCTCCCTGCCGGTGAGCGAGGAGACGGCGGGCTGGGTGCCCGCCTGCACGGTGGTCTGGCCGAGCACGGGGGTGGCGTCGACGTAGACGCGGTCGTCATAGTCGATCCAGTCCAGCCGGGCGCGGAACTCGGACTGCTTGCGGACGTTGACGACGCGGGCGAGCTTCTGCGACCCGGCCGGGCCGAAGAAGTAGACGGTGAAGTCCTCCGGGGCCTGCGGCAGCGGCGAGACCGGCACGGCCGCCTGCATGGCCGCCGCGCCGTCCCGGCCGGGCGCAAGGGCCACCGAGGCCACGGGCGCGGTGACCAGCACGTCCGTGTCGTAGAGGGTGTAGGCCATGCCGGCGGCGGGGGCAAAGCCGGGGGGCGGCGTGACCAGTACGCTTCCGGACTGCGCGCTCAGAATGAGACAGTCTGTGCCCGAGGGCGCGAAGACCGCCCGCGTGACCCGGTTGACCGCGTCGAAGCTCGAAAGCGCGACCTGCAGGCCGGTGACGTAGCCGGTGCTGTCCGTCTGCGTGGCCACGCCGGTGACCGTGCCGGTGTAGCGGAGGAGCGCCGGGAAGAGCAGGATGAGGGCGTAGTTGGTGCCCGCGAGGAAGTCCAGGTCGGCGCGGTCGAGCAGCACCTTCGTGGCGGTCGAGCCGGGGAGCGTGCGGCCGCCCCAGCCCCACTGCGGCACGTCGGACTGCAGGATGATGACGTTGCCCGGGCGGCAGGCCACGGCGTCGATGTCGCAGGCGATGGTGCCGGAGCGGAGCAGGTATTGGTTGTTGCGCTCGCGGAAGCGGGCCAGGTGCCAGGCCTGCGCGGGCAGGGTGACGCCCTTGGCGTTGATGCGGACGTTTTTGATGGCGACGCCCGCGTTCTGGTTCGCCGGGTCCATGTAGGCGAGCGGGTTGTCCTGCTTGTAGTTGCGGGTGGCGTCGGCGAACTCGATCTCCACCTGATTGGCGCGGGCGTCGAGTTCGAGCCAGGTCTCGGTGAAGCTGTCCTGGACCGTGTTGCCCACGGAGAAGATCTGCACGGGGGTGTCGGGCGCGTCCACAAAGACGCCGTAGTCGCGGCCCAGCGGCAGGATGGCGGCGCGGGACATCTGGGCGACCGTGCCCAGCGCGCTCCACAGATCGGTCTCCGCGTCGAAGACCCCGTTGAAGACGTGCCGCCGGATGTTGCCGCCGCCGCCGTCGTCCACCAGCTGCTCGTTCAGCGCGGCCCAGGCCACCCACTCGTCGATGTAGCGGTTGAGGTTGCCGAGCCGGATGCTCGGGAACTGGCCGCCGCCGTACAGCCGGTCGAGCATCATGTCGGCGGCGACGCAGGCCGGGTTGTCCTCCTCGAACTCCGCCAGCGCGGCGGGCGCGAGGTTGAGGTCGCGGGTGCGCAGCCCGTGGGTGATGGTGGCCGTGAGGTTGAGGTTCGACCCGGCGAGCTGCCCGGTGGCCAGCGCGCGGACGCCCACGAGGACCATGTTGGGGTAGCTGAGGTCCTGGTAGGCGATCTCGTTGACCGAGTGCACCCACATGTCCTGCCCAATGTAGGGGGAGAAGTTGTCGCCGGGCTGGACGTCGTCGTGGATCTTCGCCGAGCCGTACTTGGTGACGCGCACGTCGTACTTGCCGGGGGCCAGGCCATAGATCGAGGTGCGGTTGTAGCAGGCCTGGGTGCTGGCGGCGACGTAGTCCTGGTAGCCGGCCGTCCAGGTGTTGACGAGGATCTGGTTCTTGGTCACGTCGGTCGGCTCCCACTGGCCGTAAAAGGTCCGTGTGGAGTCCGAGTGGTTCCCGTTGGGCTGGTAGGTGGTGATGGTCTTCTGGCCGCTCCAGGGGTCGCCGGGGGTGTGCGGCCCGTCGTCCAGCAGGTAGACGATGCCGGACGTGGGCGGCTGGTCGGTGGCGACGGCGGCCCAGGCGTGGGGCACCAGCGGGCGGCCGTTCGAGTCGTAGCTGACGACGTCGGACGTGCTGAGCGGCTGGAGCACGGGCTGCCAGCTGTTCGCGCCGGAGACGCTGTACTCCACCAGGTAGGTGATGACGGCCTCGATGATGTTGCCGTCGTTGGTGTGGTAGTAGATGCCCGAGGGGAACTGGATGTCCACCTGGAGCGCCTGCGTGAGGGTGCCGGTGCCGGGGACGATGACGGGCTGCCCGGCGAGGCATTGGATGGCCTGGGGATAGCCGTTGACGATGCGGTTGAACGCGGGGACGGGGGTCTGGTTGTTCGCGCCGTAGCGCAGGTAGAACTGGACGTTCTCGTACTCGGCGATGGGCTTGTTGTTGAGCTGGAGGTTGGTGATGGCGCGGGCCGGGCCGAAGCCGTAGCAGGCGAGCACGTTGAGGTACTGGTCCTGCCCCTCCACGTCGATGAAGCTGGCGATAATGTTGCCGCCCCACTGGAACGTCCCGTAGCCCTTGGGAATGGGCGAGCCGGAGCGGGCGAGCGAGTGCGGGCCGTCGAAGGCGTAGCTGGGGGTGCTCTGCTTCTGCGCGGGAGCGAACAGCCCGGCGATCGCCGACACCAGCATATTGCCGCCGGTGGCGATCGCGCTGACGATCAGCGAAGCGGCGATGGGGCCGACCACCGGCCCGAGCAGCGCGCCCACGGCGACGGCGGTGGCCAGCACGGCGAGGTTGGCGAGCGTCCGCACAATGCCGCCCCCGGCCACGCGCGGCGCGACCACGACGCAGTCGCCGGGGCGCGGGATGGTGGCCAGCTCGAGTTCCGGCGGGACAATCGCGCCGTTCAGCGAGACGGTGAACTC
>CAJCJE010000628.1 GCA_903970565.1 Candidatus Melainabacteria bacterium
CTGCCCGCCGGTGCCACCTCGGGCCGGCGGGCACGCCGCCGAGGACCGGCCGTGATCAGCGGTAGTCGTACCGAACGTGCAGCTGCGCAGCACCCGCTCAACCACCGATGCACGCTATTTCGGACAGGAGCTCGACATCGCCACCACACGACGGCCGTCGGACTCGGCGGTCAAACCGGGCGAGGAGCCCGGCCCGAGTCGTCTCGATCGTGCGCCGGCACTGACCGCGAACACCAAACGCGGCGGTGACCTGATCTTCGGTCTGATGGCCAAGGGCTCGGGCATCCTGATCCTCGTGGTGATGGCGCTCATCGCCGCGTTCCTGATCTTCGAGGCCGTCCCGGCCGTCTCCCAGGACAAGTCGAACTTCTTCACCACCCTCGGCTGGGACCCGGACGGCTCGATGCTTTTCGGCATCGCCGCCCTGGCCTTCGGCAGCCTGCTCAGTTCGGTGCTCGCGCTGATCGTCGGCGGCACCGTCGCGGTCGGCGTGGCGCTGTTCATCAGCCAGTACGCGCCGAGGGCGATCGCCCGCCCGCTGGGCTACGTCGTCGACCTGCTCGCCGCGGTGCCCAGCGTGGTCTTCGGCCTGTGGGGTCTGAAGTTCCTGGTGCCCGCGATGGAGCCGTTCGAGAAGCTGCTCAACAAATACCTCGGCTGGTTCCCGCTGTTCTCCTCGACCGACCAGACCTACGGCCAGTCCGTGTTCGCCGCGGCCATCGTGCTCGCCGTGATGGTGCTGCCGATCGTCGCCGCGATCTCGCGCGAGGTGTTCGTGCAGACGCCGAAGGAACACATCGAGGGTGCGCTCGCGCTCGGCGCGACCAAATGGGAAATGGTCAGGATGGCGGTGCTGCCCTACGGCCGTTCCGGCATGATCAGCGCCCTGGTGCTCGGCTTCGGTCGAGCGATCGGCGAGACCATCGCGGTCGCCCTGGTCCTCTCGGCGAACTTCGGCATCAGCTTCCGCATCCTCGATCCCGGTGGCAACACCATCGCGGCGAACATCGCCAACAAGTGGGCCGATGCCGGTGACGTCGGCCGGGGCGCGTTGATCGCCTCCGGTCTGGTTCTGTTCGCGATCACCCTGGTGGTCAACTTCGGTGCGCGGGCCATTGCCCGCCGGGGCGCAAAGAAGGCAGCGGCATGACCACCTCTTCCGCACTGGACGCACCGGTTCGCGGCCCGAGCCTGGCCCGCGCCCGGCTGCCGCTGTGGTCGTTCATCGTCATCGCCGTCGTCGCGCTCGCGATCACCGCGCTGCTGCTGGTTGTCGGCGCGATCCACGGCTACGCCGCCTACGCGGTGGTCGCCGCGCTGCTCTACATCGTGGCGCAGACCATCGTCTCCACCTCGGTGGAGGGCTGGCGGCACGGCAAGGACCGCCTGATGACCAGCGTGCTGGTCGTCTCGGTGGTGCTCGCGCTGCTGCCGCTGGTCGCCATCCTCGGCTACACCATCGCCAACGGCCTCAAGCGGTTCGACGGCGTCTTCTTCAGCCACTCGATGCGCGCGGTCGCCGAGACCGACCCCAACGGCGGCGCGTACAACGCGATCATCGGCACGCTGGAACAGGTCGGCATCGCGACCATCATTGCGGTCCCCTTCGGCGTGCTGGTCGCGGTCTACCTCGTCGAGTACAGCGCCGGCAAACTCGGCCGGCTGGTCAGCTTCTTCGTCGACGTGATGACCGGCCTACCGTCCATTGTGGCCGGTCTGTTCATCCTGGCGCTGTGGATCATCGCGCTGCACCAGACCTTCTCCGGTTTCGCCGGTTCGCTGGCGTTGCTGATCCTGATGTTGCCGACGGTGATCCGGTCCACCGAGGAAATGCTCAAACTCGTGCCGGTGGCGCTGCGCGAGGCCTCCTACGCGCTCGGCGTCGCCAAGTGGATCACCGTGGTGCGGATCGTGCTGCCCACCGCGCTGCCCGGCATCGTCACCGGTTCGATGCTCGCGATCGCCAGGGTGATGGGCGAGACCGCGCCGGTGCTGCTCACCGTGTTCGGCAATCCGGCGATCAACAACAACCCGTTCAGCGGACCGCAGGCATCCTTGCCACTGTTCGTGTTCACCGAGGTCGGCGCGTCCAGCGACAATGCGGTGAACCGGGCCTGGGCCGGTGCGCTGACCCTGATCCTGATCGTGCTCGTCCTCAACCTCGTCGCCAGAACGATCGCCCGATTCGCTCGGGTCCGCGGCTAGCGCGTGTTCGAAGTAGGAAGGTGATCGTCAGATGGCGAAGCGAATCGACGTCAAGGATCTCAACCTGTACTACGGCAAGTTCCATGCCGTGGCCGACATCGGACTTTCCGTGCCACCGCGCAGCGTGACCGCGTTCATCGGCCCTTCCGGCTGCGGCAAGTCCACCGTGCTGCGCTCGCTCAACCGGATGCACGAGGTGATTCCCGGTGCGCGGGTGGAGGGCAAGGTCTCGCTGGACGGCGAGGACATCTACGCCTCCGCCGTGGACCCGGTGATCGTCCGGCGCACCATCGGCATGGTCTTCCAGCGGCCCAACCCGTTCCCCACCATGTCCATCCGGGACAACGTGGTCGCCGGCCTGCGACTGTCCGGTGTGCGGGACCGCAAGAAGCTCGACGAGATCGCCGAGCGCGCGCTGCGCGGCGCGAACCTCTGGGACGAGGTGTCCGGCCGGCTGAACAAACCCGGTGGCGGGCTCTCCGGCGGCCAGCAGCAGCGGCTGTGCATCGCGCGGGCCATCGCGGTGCGGCCCGAGGTGCTGCTGATGGACGAGCCGTGCTCCGCGCTGGACCCGATTTCCACGCTCGCCATCGAGGACCTGATCGGCGAGTTGAAGAAGGACTACACGATCGTCATCGTCACCCACAACATGCAGCAGGCCGCGCGGGTCAGCGACCAGACCGCGTTCTTCAACCTGAAGGCGACCGGTCAGCCGGGCCGCCTGGTGGAGATCGACGACACCGAGAAGATCTTCTCCAACCCGAACCAGAAGGCCACCGAGGACTACATCTCCGGCCGCTTCGGCTGATCCGACGGCTGACTCGATACGGTGTCATTTTGCCAATCCGCTCACCCCCGGTCACCGGCAGGCACCGCACAACCAATGCCGTGTCGTTGACCAAAATCGCGTCATCCCTGGTCACCGACCCGCATCACGGCGCCGATAGCACATCCGAGCTGAGAATCCGCTGTGGACAATCAAGTTGTCCACAGCGAACGCGACCATCCACAGCCGCCGCTCATGCACGCCCCCGAGCCCACAAAACCGATAGACTGGCCAGGGGTCGTCCCCCCGTGGATGGGTGGGGGCTGTGAATTTTTGGGCGCGAAGCCATACGCGGCAAGGATTTCGTGGGTTTGCGGCCTGGGTCGGGACTCAGAGCTGGTGGTAGGCCGGACGGCGGTCAGGCGCACCAACAACGGCTGGTGCGCCTGACATCACGCTGGTAAGCCAGAAACCGTCGGCACGAGACCGAAAACCGTCGGCACGAGACCGACGAAAGGTTCAGATGTCGTACTGGTCGGAGCCGGGCATTCGGCCGGTGACCACGAAGACCGTCCGCTTGGACACCGACACCGCGTGATCGGCGAAGCGCTCGTAGAAGCGGCCGAGCAGGGTCACGTCGACGGCGGAGGCGACGCCGTGTGGCCAGGCCTTGTCCATGATCACGGTGAACAGGTGCCGGTGCAGGTTGTCCATCTCGTCGTCATCGTCGGCGACCGTTTTGGCCAAAGCGACGTCCTGGGTGCGAATGACCTGTTGGGTCTTGTTCGCCAGGGCGACGGCAACCTTGCCCATCTGGGTGAAGTACGGCCGCACCTCCTCCGGCAGCACCGGGTTCGGGTGCCGGCGGCGCGCGGTCTTGGCCACGTGCAGCGCGAGATCGCCCATCCGCTCAAGGCTTTCCGCCGCATGGATGACCGCGAGCACGGTCCGCAGATCGGTGGCGACCGGCGCCTGCAACGCCAGCAGCGCGTACGCCTCTTCCTCGTAGGAGGAACGGGCCGCGTCGACCTTGATGTCGTCGCTGATTACCTGCTCCGCCAGCGCGAGGTCGACGTCGAGCAGCGCTCGCGTCGCACGGTCCATCGCCTCGCCGACCATCGCGCACATGTCGGCAAGGTGGTCGGCCAGGTCGCCGAGTCGGTCATGGTAGGCCTCACGCATAAGCCAAGCCTACGGGTAGTGCGTCGCGAACTCGGCATCCATCGGTGAACCGCTGGTGAACCAAAGATGACCAGGTCATCGGTTGGCCCGGCCGGCAGGCGCAAGCCCGCGTCCGGTCGAAAGAAGTTGCGGGGACAGACACAAAGTGACAACCACAAAGTGGCTATGCGCAGGAGGTGTCCGATGCGTTCAGCGTGGTCAACGTGGGGTCCGAATCGGAACCCGAACCCGCGTCGGCCGAGGCGCTGCCGGTCTGGGCCGGCGCGATCCTGCCGTCGAAGTTCGAGCCGAGGATCAACTCGACCGCGCCGTCGGCCGAATCGTCCTCCTGCAACGTCGCGCTGGGCACCGCCGAGGCGAGCAGGGCCGCCTGCGCCCGGTCCGAGGCCGCGTACCGGACTACGGTCGCCGGCACCGTGTGCGGGGCGTTGCCCTCCTCGACGACCGTGAAACCCTGCGACTTGAGGCTGTTGGCGGTCGTCCCGGCGACGCCCTGTTCGATATCGCCGCCGTTGAGCACCTGGATCTTGGTGTTCGCCGGGGTGACCGTGGTGGCGCCCGGTTCGCTCGTGGGCGCGGTGCCGGGCAGCGGGGAGTTTCCGATGATCGCGTTGAACAGTTGGTTCTGCTCGTCGGTGTCGGAGATCGCCTCACCCTGCGCGTTGTCCTGACCCGTGGTCGGCAGCGTGATGAAGGTGATCTGGTTCAGGTTCACCCCTTGCAGGGACTGCGCCAGGGTCAGCAGCGCCGAGACGTCCATATTGGCGCCGAAGGTCGACTTGCTGAAGACGTCGAGGAAGTCGTTGAGCTTGCTCGGACTGGTCAGCATGTCCTGCCCGACGACCTGGCGCAGCACCGCGGCGAGAAAGCGTTGCTGCCGTTCGATCTTCGCGTACTGGCCGGCCGGGTCGCCCTGGACCTGGTCGGCGCGAACGAAGTTCAGCGCCTGCTGGCCGGTCAGTGTCGTGGTGCCGCCGTGCGCGACGATGGTGCCCAGCTGCTTGTCGATCACCGGTCCCCTGGTGCACAGGGTGATCGGCGGCAGCGCGCCGGCAAGGCCCTGGAAACCCTGGAAGTCCATGCCGACGAAGTGGTTGACGCGCAGGCCGGAGAGGTCCTGCACGGTGTCGGTGACACAGCGCGGTCCGCCGATCGCGTAGATGGCGTCCAGCCGGACGTCATCCTGCGGCGGCTCGGTCGTGTTGGTGTACGCGCTGGACTGGTTGTCCCAACCCTGACAGGCCGGCCGGGTCACTTGCAGATTGCCGGGGAAGGACACGATCTCCACCCGACTGCGGTCGGCCGGGATGTGCGCGACGGTCACCGTGTCGGTGGTGATGTTGCCGCTGCTCACGCCCGCCCGGGCGTTCGTCCCGACGAACAGGAAGTTCTCGTCGTCGGACTGCTTGGCGCCGTTGGCGATGGCCGGGGAGTTCTCGTCCAGCGCGGCGACTTCCTGGATCTGGTCGTTGACCTGGTTCTGGGTGCCCCATTCCATCCCGGTCAACGCGAGCACGGCCACCGCGGCGGCCACGGCGAGGCCCTTGATGCCCCAGGAGACGCGCTTGTCCTGGAGGCCCTTCCTGAGAAAAGGAAGGTTGGTCGGCTTGTCGGTATCAGGCTCGTCGGCGCCAGCCGGCTCGTCGTCGACGGCCTCGTCGAAATCCGCTTCGTCATCCTCCACGGGTTCTTCGACCGGTTTCGCCAACATGGTTGGCGCGCCCGGCTTACTGGACAACGCCTCTTCGAGGTCGTCGTCCTTGGCCAGCCAGGGCATCAGTTTCTTGCGCCGGGTCCGGCGCTCCTCCTCCTCGGCGACCATCTCGTCGTGCACCGCAGAGAACCGGGCCAGCGTCGCGTCGACCTTGCGCTTGGCCACGACCATGTCACTGATCGGTTCGAGCTCGGCGGTCATCGAGACCGGATCGATGTCCTCCCGCCGCTCCGGCCCGTCCTCACGGGGGCGGGATCCGCAGCACGTA
>CAJCJE010000629.1 GCA_903970565.1 Candidatus Melainabacteria bacterium
TCGTCCTGAGCGAACGCTCGAACCGCTTCGGTGACGTCGGCGTAGTCGTCGGCCCAGTCCTCGTGCAGGTAACCGAAGAGATTCACCAATGGTTCCAAGGGTTTCACTTCATCACCATCACGGTGTGAATGTGATACCCCAGGGCCACGGCAGGGTTGCGCCGCAGCACCACCTTGACGCCTCGACCGGCATCGGGCCGGTCCCCGTTGTCGGCCACCAACATGCCGACCACGCCGGCGGCCCGGCCCATCAGTGTGAGTTGGCCGCCGACGCCCCGGAGCCAACCGTGCAGCTCGGCTGCGTTGCTCGCCAAGACCTTCGCGATCTCCGATTCCGCGGTGTCACGGTCGAAAAAGGTGGAGGCCACCTGGATCTTGGCCGGCTTTTCCCCTGTTTGTACAACGTGATTCGACATCGTACTGACTCCTCCCCGGGCTGTCCCCACACAGCCGCTGGAGGAAGGTTAGCCGAGATGCCGGATTTACCCGGAGAGTTATCCACAGGGTCAGCGAATCATGTTCCCCAGCAAGCCGCCGGCGCCGCCGCCCAGTCCCTCACGCGGGTTGTTGCCCGGGATGGCCGAGGCCACCCACTGGGCGAACGCCTCCGGGTTGCGGGTCTGCAGCAGCACCCGTCCGGGGCCGGTGAAGTCGAACACCCAGCCCTCGCCGGTCTTCATGCTCTGGATGGTCCGGCCCGCCGCGCGACGCATCCGGAACTGGATACCGAGGTCGTAGGCCACGACGTGCCCGGTGTCGACGGTGACGACCTCGCCCGGACGCAGGTCCAGGTAGTCGATCGCGCCGTAGACGTTGACCAGCGCCTCGCCCTGGCCGGTCGCGCGGAACCCGAAACCGCCCTCGCCACCGAACATGTTGGCCATGCCGCCCCACTGGGTGTCGATCTCGACGCCGTGGGAGTTGGCGATCCAGCTGCCGCGGGTGATGAAGAACGGACGCTCGGGGGTGACCGGCAGGTAGGTGACGTCACCGGGCAGCACGCCGGCCACGTCCACCCAGCCGCCGGACGGTGGCGCGGTGTAGGTGGTGACGAAGAACGACCCGCCGCCGAGTGCCGCCCGCTTGAGCCCTTTGAGGATGCCGCCCTCGGCCTTGGCTTGCAGCTCGACGCCGCCGGAGTGGGCGATCATCGCACCGCCCTCGACCCGGACGGGTTCGCCGCCGGCCAGTACGCAGCGGGCGACGGTGAAGGACGGGTTGTGCCTCAGCTGAATCTGCATGCCACCGAAGCTAGCCCAGCCGGGGCCGACTCTCTACAGTCCGTTGACGAACTGCACCTCGGTCAGCTGGGCGTCGCTGGGCAGCGGCTGCTCGCCGCCGGTGCGGACGAAGCCGAGGCTCTCGTACAGGCGGGTGGCCGCACTGTTGCCGGTGGTGACCCAGAGCAGCAGCCGCTGGGTGCCCTCGCTCCGGGCCCAGTCCGCGACGGCGGCGATCAGGGCGGCCCCGATCCCGGCCCCGCGGTGTTCCGGGTCGACCCAGAGTGCATTCAGTTCGACGTCCGCCGGCTCGTCGAGCTGCTTGACGGTGACCAGTCCGACGGTGGCGTTCGGCTCGACCGCGAGGAAGCATGCCTTCGTACCGGCCCAGCTGCGCCAGCGGTCCTCGGGATACGCCAGCTCGCGTTCGAGCGTCGAGCCGAACGCCGACGGGTCCGCCGTCAGTGCCGCGAGCCGAATGGCCCGCACCGTCTGCCAGTCGTCCTCGCGGGCCCGCACGATTGTCGCCATGCCCCCATCCTGACGCATTGCGCGGCCCGAGCGGTCGCTCCGAGGGCACTTTCAGCGACCATTCGGGCCGCACAACACAGAACGGGGCCGGTGTGAGCGGGAGCACATCAGAAGTGGGAACTTGAGCGACCTCGACTCAGTTCTTTTGACAGAAGGTTCATCCAGGTAGCAACATCGAGACCCGGTTGGGCTGACTCAGAGAAGCCACACGAGAGATATCCAAGAGGAGTTCACATGGCACGCGCGGTCGGTATTGACCTGGGCACCACCAACTCCGTCGTCGCCGTCCTGACCGGTGGCGAGCCGGAGGTAATCGCGAACGCCGAGGGATCGCGGACCACCCCGTCCGTCGTCGCGTTCGCCAAGAACGCTGAGGTGCTCGTTGGCGAAGTCGCCAAGCGGCAGGCCGTCACCAACGTGGACCGGACGATCCGTTCGGTCAAGCGCCACATGGGGACCGACTGGACCGTCACCATCGACGGCAAGAAGTTCACCCCGCAGCAGATCAGCGCGTTCATCCTGCAGAAGCTCAAGCGGGACGCGGAGGCGTACCTGGGCGAGAAGATCACCGACGCGGTGATCACCGTCCCGGCGTACTTCAGCGACGCGCAGCGGCAGGCGACCAAGGAGGCCGGCGCGATCGCGGGCCTCAACGTGCTGCGGATTATCAACGAGCCGACTTCAGCGGCTCTCGCGTACCACCTGGAGAAGGAAGGCTCCGCCAAGATCCTGGTCTTCGACCTGGGCGGCGGCACCTTCGACGTCTCGCTCCTCGACGTCGGCGACGGCGTTGTCGAGGTCGAGGCGACCAGCGGCGACAACCACCTCGGTGGCGACGACT
>CAJCJE010000630.1 GCA_903970565.1 Candidatus Melainabacteria bacterium
GATCACCGTGTCCGGCCGGGGTTGCCCGCCCAGAATGTCGGTGACCTCGCGTAGACTTTCTCGGACCTGTTGGCGCAGCTCGCGCAGTTGGCCCTCGCCCGGCGGATCGTCCGGCAGGAAGGTGCGGGTCAGCCGACCGGCGCCCAGCGGGAGCGACACCACGAAATCCGGTTCGCCGCCGCTGCCGGCCGCGATTTCCATTGTGCCGCCACCGATGTCCAACAACAGCAGCCGGCCGGCAGTTGGTCTGGACCATTCCCGCGCGGCGAGGAAGACCAGCCGGCCCTCGTCCTCGCCGGTGAGAAACTGTGGCCGCACACCGGTTTCCCGTTCCAGCCTGGTCAGCACCAGTTCGCGGTTGGTCGCGTCGCGGACGGACGCGGTGACGAAGACGAACAACCGCTCGACGCCGTAGTCCCGCGCCGCGCGCATCGTGCCGTCCAGCGCCCGCACCAGGCGTTCGACACCGGCGGAGTCAAGGGAACCGTCCGGCTCGAACGCATCGCCGAGCAGGGTCTGCCGTTTCACCGTGTGCATGGGCACCGGCGTCATGCCGCGATCCGTATCCACCACCAACAACTGCGCCGATGTCGAGCCGATGTCCAGCACCCCGAGAAGCATGTCTTATGGCATACCATGTTGTGGGCGAAGAGATGTCCTTAACAGTCGCTTTCCTGACGAAATAGCGACCGGCGCCACGCGGTTCACCCGAATGGCGAGTCCGGCTACCCAACGCTACGCAGACCGACTACTCCGGAGCGGGCGGCGAATCTCGTTCCGGGTCACCCGTCGAATGTCCACAATGGCCGGTCAGATTGGTCGATTCCGCCATAATCGGTCAGATTTTCTGCCGAACGAACGTTGCGTGCCGCAGGTCGGTCCTGGTCGGTCCGGCGGTCGTTGCGCCGTCCTTTGTGGGTCCGGTTTCGTCCTACGTGGAAGGGATCTGTCTCGCCTCCGCCGAGGGTCGGCCGGGAAGGTCGCGTCGCCGACCGGCCTGTGCTTTATGTCGTAAATACAACCTTGTCTGATTGATTGAACGGTTTGCGGTATTCGAGTCTCGTTCGTGATGGCCCGTTGCGCTTGGGCCGTGGTGGGCGACTCCTTACACTGCTACCGGGGACAGCCGAGGCCCGGATCGCTCGGCGGTGCGTAGCTGAAAGGAATCACGTGACCACGTCGACCGAAACCCTGGAGTTTCAGTCCGAAGCTCGCCAGCTGTTGCAGCTGATGATCCACTCGATCTACTCGAACAAGGACGTCTTCCTGCGCGAACTGGTGTCCAACGCCTCCGACGCGCTGGACAAGTTGCGGCTGGAAGCGTTCCGCGACAAGGAGCTGGACGCCGACACCGAGAACCTGCACGTCGAGATCGAGATCGACAGGCAACAGCGCACGCTGACGGTCCGTGACAACGGTATCGGGATGGACCGTGAGGATGTCGTCAACCTGATCGGCACGATCGCGAAGTCAGGCACTGCCGAATTTCTCCGTCAGGTCAAGGAAAGCCAGGACGCGGCGGCGTCCCAGGATCTGATCGGCCAGTTCGGCGTCGGCTTCTACGCCAGCTTCATGGTCGCCGACAAGGTCACCCTCCGTACTCGCAAGGCCGGCACCAGCGAGGGCGTGGGCTGGGAGTCCAGCGGCGAGGGCACCTACACGATCTCGACGGTGGCAGACGCGCCACAGGGCACCGAGGTCACCCTGCACCTCAAGCCCGCCGACGCCGAGGACGAACTGGCCGACTACACCTCGGTCGCGAAGGTCCGCGAGATCATCAAGCGTTACTCCGACTTCATCACCTGGCCGGTCACGATGGCGGTGGAGAAGCCGGCCGCGCCGGCCGAGGAGGGCGCGGAGCCGGCCGAGCCGACGATCGAGATCGAGACGATCAACTCGATGAAGGCGCTGTGGGCGCGTCCGCAGTCGGAGGTCTCCGAGGACGAGTACCACGAGTTCTACAAGCACATCAGCCACGACTGGAACAACCCGCTGGAAACCGTCCGGATGCAGGCGGAGGGGACCTTCGAGTACCAGGCGCTGCTGTTCATCCCCAGCCAGGCGCCGCTGGACCTGTTCATGCGCGAGCGCAAGCGCGGCGTACAGCTCTATGTCAAGCGCGTGTTCATCATGGATGACTGCGAGGAGCTGATGCCGGAGTACCTCCGGTTCGTCAAGGGGGTGGTGGATGCCGCCGACCTGTCGCTGAACGTGTCGCGGGAGATCCTCCAGCAGGACCGGCAGATCCAGCTGATGCGCAAGCGCCTGGTGAAGAAGGTGCTCTCGACGGTCAAGTCGATGATGATCGAGAACCCCGAGCACTACACCACGTTCTGGCAGGAGTTCGGCCGCGCGGTCAAGGAAGGTCTGCTCAGCGACTTCGAGAACCGCGAGACGATCCTGGAGATCTCCTCCTTCGCCTCGACCAACGACCCCGAGAAGCTGACCTCGCTGCGGGAGTACGTCGAGCGGATGAAGGAGGGCCAGCAGCACATCTACTTCATGACCGGCGAGTCGCGGGTGGCGATCGAGCGGTCGCCGCACATGGAAGCGCTGCGGGCCAAGGGTTTCGAGGTGCTGGTACTGGCCGACCCGGTCGACGAGATGTGGGTGGACTCGGTCGGCGGTTTCGACGGCAAGCAGTTCCAGTCGATCGCCAAGGGCCAGGTCGACCTCGACACCGAGGAGGAGAAGAAGGCCGCCGACGCCGAGCGCGAAGCGCGGCAGCAGGACTTCGGCGCGCTGCTGACCTGGCTGAGCACCGCCCTGGACGACTCGGTCAAGGAGGTCCGGCTGTCCTCCCGGCTGACCACCTCGGCGGCCTGCCTGGTCGGCGACACCAACGACGTCACGCCGACGCTGGAGAAGATGTACCGGGCGATGGGGCAGGAGTTGCCGCACATCAAGCGAATTCTGGAACTCAACCCGACGCATCCGCTGGTGACCGGGCTGCGCGAGGCCTTCACCAAGGAATCCGACCACAGCGGCCTGGCCGACACGGCCGAACTGCTCTACGGGATGGCCCTGCTCGCCGAGGGTGGCGAGTTGGGCGACCCGTCCAGGTTCGTCGCGCTGCTGGCCGACCGGCTTCAGCGCACCCTGTGACCCGCTGAGATCGGCTCCCCGTCCTGCTGCCGGTAGGACGGGGAGCCGATGGGCCGGTGGCACGCACATCGGCCCCGCGAGGTCCGGATTGTCCTCCCTGGGTGATCGAGACCCGGCGAAGGTGAACTGGACATACCAACTTGCTCCACTATGGAGTGACAATTGTGAATTCATCTTACGTTGGGTCATAATCCTGTCACTCGCCAGATGAATTGTCGGTAATTCTTCCCGCTGGGTAGCGTGACGTTGGAATAGCCCAGGAGGCTATGCGAAGTTCGATAAGGAGCAAATGTGCAGAAGAGAAGCGGGATCGTCGCGGTAGCGGCGCTCGGGACCATGCTGTTTGCCGCGAGCGTGCTCGGCGGTGCATCGGCCACCGCGGCGGCAACGGCCTCGCCGACGTCGCTGTCTTCGCCGACATCACCGTCTTTGCCGACGCCACCGGCGACTCCGACGTCATCTCCGGCTCCGACCTCACCGGCGACTCCGTCGCCACAACCGCCAACCTCCTGCCACCCGGTGTACTTCACCGTCGAGTTCGGTCAGGGCGTTGATGTCTTCTGTGACCAGGCGCCGAACACTTACCAGGTCGTCGCCCAGTGCGACAACGGTTCCGACTTCTGGACGTCGACCGGAACGCTGACCGTGGCGAACTCCGCGCCGTCGATCGCCGTCTGCCGAGGCAATCTGTTGGCTCCCGCGCAGGTGATCAGCTATTTCGTCACGGAGTAGCAGAATTCGGCCGTTGTCCGCCGAGAATTTCGAGCCGGCGTGATGGAATCTCCACAGAGGCCACTCGGCGAATAGTTGGTTCTTTTTTCTGGCTGAACCGGCGCTGGTCGCGTGCGTTCGGCCGGAGAAGTTCCGACGGTCCGGGTGACAGTGCCACCCCCGGAACGTGTTCTCGCGGATGGCCGGCGCCGGCCATCCGCGAGACGGCGGCGCGCTGACCGGCGACGAGATCGCGTGGACGTTCGTACCGCAGGCTGGGACGAGAGGGCGGCGACTCCGCGCCGAGAGTGCGGCACGTATCGGCTGACGTCTCCGCACCTGCGGTTTCTTTCATTCAACGGAACCGCACATGCGGTTGAATCCGAATACGTCGGCGGATCGGTTCAGAAATTCGGCCGGGGGAGTGGTCGCGGGTTTTTCCTCGTACCCGTGCGATGCTGTGCCGACCATGATGCGTCAGAACGGCAGTGGTAGCGCGGCGACGGCGGAGCCGTTGGCCATTCGGGTGCTGTCCCGGATACGCCCGCTCAGCGATGCTCTGGTTCGCGCGATTCGCGAGCACAACCCCGGATATCGAACGGTTGATGTCGTGCCGCTCGACGACCTGTGGCATTCCTGCCACGACAATCTGACCAGGGTGCTGGAGTTGATCGCCGAGCAGTCCGCCCGCGACGATCCCGACACCGACAGCCGTTACGACGCCGCACGGGCCACCGGTCGGCGCCGCGCCGAGCAGCGGATGCCGCTGGACGACGTGCTCCGCTCGTTCCGTATCGGCGGCCGGCTGGTCTGGGAGGCGCTGATCGACCAGGCCAGGGTGGACGGCTCGGTGGACACAGACGGTCTGCTCACCGTGGCGACCAGGGTCTGGGAGGTGGTCGACGCCACCTCCGCCCAGGTCGCCGCCGCCTATCACGCGATGGAACGCGACCTGCTGCGCGCCGA
>CAJCJE010000631.1 GCA_903970565.1 Candidatus Melainabacteria bacterium
CAGCGCCCGGTGCGCCTTGGCCACTCGTTTCGCCCGCCGGTCGCCGACCTGGCGCAGGTGCGAGTCGACCTGGAGTTTTTCCAGGGTGGTCAGGGAGTACTCGGCGGCCACGAACACGGCGGCGCCGGCCGTCAGAACCACGACCAGGAGCACGCCGAGCGCATCGAGTACGGACCCGCTCATCGCGTCACTCCCGGTGAGCGATGAGCCGGGTCGAGAGGGGAGTCGGGACTTGTGTCCGAAGGGCAGGTGTCGCCGGGGCTTGACCCCGGCTCACTACTACCAGGTGGGGGTGCGTCGCGCACCGGAGGAATCACTCCTCATCAGCGGGGAAGTCGAATGCGGACAGCATAGTTGGTTCCCCGGCCGGCTGCCGCGCGCTCGGCACACGCCAGGGTGAGTTTGCCAACTCCATCGATACCCGGCACCGGCCTGGTTCATCCGATCCGGTCATGGGTGGTGAAACAAACCAATATCTGAAAAACGGTCAGCTGTCGTGTCGCACCGCTGTCAGCCCTGCGCGAACAGGGCGGGGACGGCGGGGATCGGCGGTTGAGGTGCGCCAATCGGGCGTTTGTGTTCGGCCGGCCGGCGCGTACCGTGGAGCGGGTGAGCTGGCGCAGAGGGCGGCGTAAGCCCAAGAAGGCGGCGGCGGAGATCTCCGTCGAGCTGGACGTGTTGTTCGGGCCGTCCCGCAAGCATGTGCACGAACGCCGGGAATGGGTCGCGATTGCCAAGGTCGACGACCACGAGTCCGGCGCCGGTCCGATCGACCTCGACTCCGGTGTCGTCCAGGTCCGCTTCGACACCGAGGCGCCGAGCCAGTCCAGCGCCGAGACCCGCTGACCCACGAGGCGGCCTGATCCGAACGCTGCCGAGCCAGGAGGCCGAGCCGGCTCGCCAGGTGAGCACCGAACGACTGTCTAGGTGAGTACCGATCGGCGGACCGCGCTGCCTCGCACGGGCAGGTGCAGCACTCCGTTGATGTTGCGGGAATGCCGGCGGCGGGCCGGTCCGGCCTGGCTGAGGTCGGGATACCGGGCGAACAGGGCGCGCAGCGCGACCGCCGCCTCGATCCGGGCGAGGCCGGCGCCGATGCAGTAGTGCACGCCTGCGGAGAACGCGAGATGGTCCCGGTTGTTCGACCGGGTCGGGTCGAACTCTCCGGGGTTGCCGAACACGTCCGGGTCTCGGTTCGCGCCGGCCAACAGCAGCAGCACGCCGTCGTCGCGCCGGAGGTCCACCCCGGCGACGGTGACCGGTTCGTGCGCCATCCGCATGGTCAACTGCACCGGCGGATCGTGCCGGAGCACCTCCTCGACCAGATCGTCGGCACGGTCGGGATTGGCGATGAACCAGGATCGCGCGTCCGGGTTGCGCAGCAGCGCGAGCACCCCGTTGCCGATCAGGTTGACCGTGGTCTCGAAACCGGCGACGAGCAGGATCTCGGTGCTGGCCAACAGATCGCCGTGCAACACCTCCGGGTCCTGGGCGCCGGCCGTGACCAGCGCACTGACCAGGTCATCGCCCGGCTGTTCGCCGCGGTGCGCGATGAGCGCGTCGAAGAACTCCGCCATCTCGCCGAGCGCGCGCTCCAGCCTGCGGTGCTCGGTGACGGTTCGCACGTCGTCGAGGGAGGCGCCGAGGATCGCGCCCCAGGGGATGAAGCGCTGGTACTCCTCGCTCGGCACGCCGAGCAGATCGCAGATCACCTGGATCGGTACGCGCACCGCGAAGTCGTCGATCAGGTCGAACTCGTCCCGGTCGGCCAGCTCGTCGAGGAAGCCTTCGACGACCGTCTCGATGCGCTCGGTCTGGGCGCGCAGTGCCCGTGGCGTGAACCAGGGCGCGACCATCTTGCGCAGTCGGGTGTGTACCGGCGGATCGAGGGACAGGAAGGAATCCTGGATCGGATGCACCCGGTCACCGGTGGCGACGCCGGCCGGTTGGAAGGACGGCCGCCCCTGGTTGTTGGCGGAGCGCACGCCGAAACGCTGGTCGCGCAGGATCGAGTTGACCACCGAATGCGATGCGGTCGCATACATCCGCAGACTGCTGCGGCTGAGGTCGCCGCGCTGCCGAACCCGCTCGTAGAGGCCGTAGGGCGAGGTGTTCGGACTGCGGTTGAGCACGGCGGCGGCCGGATCGCCGAACAGCGCGTGCGCGCGCAACGCGGACCGGAACGCCAACAGCGCCAACCGCAGTCTGGCCTGATCCCGCAATGCCATCGTCGTCCCCTCCGCCTGCCGTGCTGAGTCCAGTATGTCCGCCCCGCCGCTCTCCGTGCCGGCTGATCCGGTCCCGCCGGCAAGGTGACCGATTCAGTCCCTGTTCCGGTCCCCGTCGCCAGCACCCGTCGTCGCCGAGTGGCGCCTTGACGAAAATCCGAGAAATCGAGAGAATCTTTTTATCTAAGATAGTTATTCGGCAAGGAGTGACCACGTGGCTACGCTTCCGCAACGACCCGCGACCGACCTGGCGCTGCTGCGCCTTTCCGACGCCGAACGCGAACAGGCCGTCGCGCTGTTCAACGAGGCCGTCGCGGACGGGCGGCTGAGCTGGCAGGAACACGCCGAACGGGTCGAACTCGCCTGGGGCTGCCGCACCCACGCGGAACTCGCGCCCTACCTGACCGACCTTGCAAGGGCCGCCGTCGCCACCTCGGTCCCGCAGCGGGTCCTCGCGGTGGGCAGCAAGATCGTCCGCGCGCCGGAACCCGGTCGCCGGGTGCAGGCGCGGGCCCTGTTCGGCGCGGTGTTCCTGACCCTGCTCGACGTGGCCGCCGGCGAGGAACTGCTCGTCGAGGCGTCCTCGTTCTGCGGCAAGGTGGTGCTGATCGTCGGCGCCGACGCGACCGTGATCGACGAGGGCGACGCGGTGCTGGGCAAGCGAAAGATCCTGGCCTCGGCGCCGGCCGGCAACGGCCCGCTGATCCGGATCAGCGGGCGCAGCACCCTCGGCCACCTGAAAGTGCTGCGGCGCGGTGGTTACTGGCACTGAGCGGTCCCGCGCCGGCTCAGCCGCGCTCGCCTGTGGACAGTCGCTCGTCCTCGGCGGTGGGCCGGGGCGCCGCGGTTCGGCTCAGCAGGCCGCCGAGCCCGGCCGCCAGTAGCTGGGTTGCCGCGACCAGCAGGATCACCCGCCCGGCCCCGAGGCTCGGCGCGAGCGAGCCGCCGAGCACCGAGCCGAGCGCGAACGCGCCGATCTTCAGGCTGGCGCCGGTGGTGGCGACCTGGCTGAGCAGTTCGGGCGGACTGTGGCGCTGCCGGGTCGCGAACAGCGCCGGCAGGGTCGGTCCGGACACGAAACCGGCCAGCGCCAGCAGTGGCAGCGCCATCGGCAGCGAGGTCGCCATCGGCCAGCTGACCAGGACGACGCCGAAAGCCGCCGTGCAGACCAGTACTCGCCGGTCCGGCCGGTCGGTCTCCCGGCGGGCCAGGGTCAGCGTGCCGACCAGACAGCCGAGTTCCAGCGCGGCCCACAGGTAGCCGCTGTAGGTCGGGTGGCCGTCGAGCCGGCCCGCGTACAGCGGCAGTACGACGACGAGCATCCCGACCGAGCCCCAGCCCAGCGCGCTGGCCAGCGTCGCGGCGCGCAACGGGGGCGAGTCGAGCACCTGGCGCAGTCCGGCCCGGACGGTCGGCAGGATGCCGGTCCGGTCGGCATCCTGACCTGCCGGCGCTCCGGGAATGCTCAGCGCGGCGGTCGCGCCTGCCGTGGCGACCGCCGCGACCAC
>CAJCJE010000632.1 GCA_903970565.1 Candidatus Melainabacteria bacterium
CGCCGATCACGCCGACGAGCGTGGGCATGGACTCGGCCATCGATGCTCCTTCGGATCGGGTGCTCCGCTCGCGCGGACCTGTCTGAGTAGACCAGTGCCCGCCCTTGACACCGCAACCGGCACTGCATTTACTGGCGACACACATTATTAACCGTCCATTCGGTCAGTTAGCAAGGCGGGAGCCGCCGGTGTCCCAGTCCGAGGCAAGCATCAGCGCAGGCACCGTCAGTGCGGCTGCCGAGGAGATGTTCGCGGCCGATCTCGCGTCCCGCTCGCTCGGTATCGAGATCGGCGAGGCGGCGCAGGGCCGCGCGGTGGCCACCATGCGGGTGCGGGACACGATGGTCAACGGGTACGACATCGCGCACGGCGGCTACCTGTTCCTGCTCGCGGACACCGCGTTCGCCTGTGCCTGCAACAGCTTCGGCCCGGTCACCGTCGCGGCCGGCGCCGAGGTCTCCTTCGTCGCCTCGGCACGGCTGGGCGACCTGCTCGTCGCAACCGCCGAACTGCGCACCAGCTACGGCCGCAACGGCATCTACGACGTCACCGTGCACCGCGACGACCCGACGGGTCCGACGGTGATCGCGGAGTTCCGAGGCCGCTCACGCACCATCGGTGGGCGCGACGCATCGACCAAGGACGGCAGATGAGCATCGACCTGGACGCAACCGAACGGATGGGCGCCGAGGAACTGCGCGACCTGCAACTGAGCCGTCTACAGTGGACCCTTCGGCACGCCTACGACAACGTGCCCTTCTACCGGGCCTCCTTCGACTCAGCCGGCGTGCACCCCGAGGACTGCCGGACTCTGGCGGATCTGGCCGCATTCCCGTTCACCACCAAGCACGACCTGCGGGACAACTATCCGTTCGGGATGTTCGCGGTGCCGCAGTCGCAGGTGCGCCGTATTCACGCCTCCAGCGGGACGACCGGCAAACCGACCGTGGTCGGCTACACCGAGGACGACCTCGACACCTGGGCCGGCGTGGTGGCCCGTTCCATCCGGGCGGCCGGTGGCCGGCCCGGCGACAAGGTACACATCGCCTATGGCTACGGCCTGTTCACCGGCGGACTCGGCGCGCACTACGGCGCGGAGAAACTGGGCTGTACGGTGATTCCGGTCTCCGGCGGGATGACCGCGCGCCAGGTCCAGCTGATCACCGACTTCCGGCCAGAGGTGATCATGGTGACCCCGTCCTACCTGCTCACCCTGATCGACGAGTTCGAACGGGCCGGCCTCGACCCGCGCGCCAGTTCGCTGCGGGTGGCGATACTGGGCGCCGAACCGTGGACCGACCAGATGCGCACGGAGATCGAGCAGCGGCTGAACGTGGACGCGGTCGACATCTACGGCCTGTCCGAGGTGATGGGCCCCGGCGTCGCGCAGGAGTGCGTGGAGACCAAGGACGGGCCGCACATCTGGGAGGACCACTTCTATCCCGAGGTGATCGACCCGGTCGACGAGCACGTGCTGCCCGCCGGCGAGCGCGGCGAACTGCTGTTCACCTCCCTGACCAAGCAGGCCATGCCGATCATCCGGTACCGGACCAGGGACCTCACCCGGCTGCTGCCCGGCACGGCGCGGCCGGGGATGCGCCGGATGGAGAAGGTCACCGGCCGCAGCGACGACATGATCATCCTGCGCGGAGTGAACCTGTTTCCCACCCAGATCGAGGAAATCGTGCTGCGCACGGACGGCCTTGCCGCGCACTTCCAACTCGTACTGTCCAAAAAGGATCGAATGGATCAGCTGACCGTGCGGGTCGAGGCCCGCGCGGAAACCTCGGCCCGGCAGCGGGACGTGGCCGCCGCCGCGCTGGCCGGTGCGGTGAAGGACGGGGTCGGAGTGAACGTCGCGGTCGCCGTTCTGGACCCGGACACCCTGCCGCGTTCGGTGGGCAAGCTGCAACGGGTCGTGGACAGGCGTGCCGAATGACGATCCGAACCCCGATACTTGTCCGATGACCGCGACCCCAGCATCCCGCCCGGCCAAGCGCGGCCGGCCGGGCTACGACCTGGAGACACTGTTGAACGTCGCGGTGCGGCTGTTCAACGAGCGCGGCTACGACGGCACCAGCATGGAGGATCTCTCCCGCAAGCTCGGCATCACCAAGTCCGCGATCTACTATCACGTACCGAGCAAGGAGGAACTGCTGCGACTGGCGGTGGATCGCGCGCTGGATGGTCTGTTCACCGTCGCCGAGCAGACCCAGGAACAGTCCGACCGGGCGATGCCACAGCTGGAACAACTGGTGCGCGGTAGTGTCGAGTTGTTGGTGCGGGAGTTGCCGTTCGTCACGCTGTTGTTGCGGGTGCGCGGCAACACCAGGGTGGAGCGGGCCGCGCTGGCCCGCCGCCGCGACTTCGACCGACTGGTGACCGACCTGGTGACCAGGGCGCGCGACGAGGGCGACCTGCGCGCCGACATCGATCCGGCGACCACCAGCAGGCTGCTGTTCGGCATGGTCAACTCGCTGATCGAGTGGTACCGGCCGCGTGACGGAGCCGGCGGCGTGAACATCGCCGAGACGATCGTCGCGGTCGCCTTCGACGGACTGCGCGTCCGCGAGCCCTAGTCCCTACGCCCGGCGCGCCCGGGTCACGTACTCCGTGGCACCTGATGCCGTGCCTGGGGAAAGCACGTGCTCCGCACGCCTGGTATCGGAGTTGCGGTCGGCGTTACTGCCCGGTCGGCATGTTCATGCCGGGCATGTTCATCCCGGTGCCGGGAGTCGTGGTCGTCGGTGCCTTGCCGCTGGTGGCCGGTGCCTTGCCGCTGGTGGCGGGCGTCGAGGTGGTGCCGGTCGGGCCCGTCATGCCGGACATGTCACCCATGCCGGGGGTGCTGTGCCCCATGAACCCGTAGGTCATCACGTCGTTCATGTTCAGGTTCGAGGCGGTGCCGACCGGAGCGAGGATGTGCAGGGTGCCGGACCGGGAGAAGGTCAGCGTCAGCTGGAGCGGCTGGTGTTTGGTGTTGAGCGGGCCGAGGCCGGCTACCTCGATGTGCGGGCCGCCCGGCCCGAACAGGATCACGTCGGTGGACGGGATGTCGATCGGCGACTCGCCGGAGCACGGGTCCTGGGAGCACAGCGTGACGCTGGTGGCCTTCGCGCCGGTCTGGTACTCCGCGCCGACGCTGGTCAGCGTGTCCGGTCCGGCCCCGGTGTTGCTGAGGGTGAAATAGACGTCGGCGACGTCCGAACCGGTCGGCGGCACGTACGCCTTGGTCACGGTCAGCGCGGCCGGCGGCAGGTCCGGGCTGGTGCTGACCCAGGTGATCACACCGGCCGCGACGATGACCAGCAGGCCGAGACCGGTCAGGACCGGCCGACGCCAGCGGAAACCGCCGTCCAGATCGTGTCGGAAGAACAAGCCGGCGAACCGGCCGGGACGCGGGACGTCGGCAGCCGGCGGGGTGGTGTTCTCCTCGGGCGAGGGGCTCATTCACTCACCTGCCGGGAAGGTGAAGGGCGCAGGTGGCACGTCCTTGCCGATATCCAACTGGATGACGTTGTGCGCGGCGAGCGGGATGTCGCGCGGGTTGCCGGTGAACGGCTTGCCGTTGACGTAGGCGATGACCTTGCCGCTGTTCGGGCCGACCTGGTTGGGGCCCAGCTGCTGCATCCACTCGTCGAAGAACTGGCCGAGGGTGAAGGTTTCCTGCTTCGGGGACTCGATGTGGATCACGCCGGTCTCGTCGTGGGTGTGCAGCCAGTAGAACTTGCTGCCACCGGCCACGAACGAGGTGCCGGCCGAGGGGTTTCCGGCCGGGATCGTCTGCAACTGGTACGGCGGAACGATGCCGATGCCGTAGGGCAGCAGTTTCTGCGTGCCGTTGATGTAGATCGCCAGGTGCGCGTGGATGTGGAAGACCAACTGCTCCATGTCGTTGCTGGAGACGCCGTCGACGGTCTGGCCACTGAGCGTGGAACTGGTCTTGGCCAACAGCGCGCTGCTGCTGTCCTGCTGGGTCTCCGGGACGGTCGCGGCGGTGGAGCTGCCGCCTCGGGAGAGCACGATGCCGACGACGACAACGGCCGCGATCACGATGATGATCGCCGCCGGCAGCAGGGTGTTGCGCAGCGCGGAGCTTGATCCGCGCGCGCCGCGAATGGCCCGCTGCGCCGCCGCCGATGACGACCCCTTGCCGCCCTTCGCCCCGCCGGGACGGCCGCCGGAAGACCTGCCGGCCGGTCCGCCTCGGCCAGCCGACCCTCCCTTGGCATTGCTGCCACCAGGTCGTCCCGACCCACTCTTCGCCATTACCGCTACATCCCTACTCTCACCTGCCGACGCCAACGCGCGCCAGCAATCCAGCCGCGACCAAACCAGGCCGTGTCATCTCTAGCGTACGGGTCGTCTGATCTGCGTTTGGCGGGACTGTCAGCGAGTGCCCAAGCCGTTACCTGGCGGCGACACCGCCACCGTTTCCGCTGGTCAGCGGGTTTCCGCTGGGTGCTGGTCGGCGATGGCGCGATAGGCGGGGCGGAGCAGATCGAGCAGATTGTGCTCGCCGACGCCGATCGAGGGCCGGTCCAGCGCGTCGAGCAGGGCGTCGGGTCGGCCGATCGGTCCAGCAGCCTGCTCCGGGCTGGGGAACGAGCCGGCGGGGTCGGCCTCGGGTTGGCCGGCGATCCAGAAATCGTCCAGGTTCGCCACCAGCGACGCGGTGTCCGCGACCTGCTCCGGTGCGGCATTCCGGGTCGGCCGGCCGCCGCGCAGCCGCCGCAGTGAGTCGAGCAGTTCCTGCCGTTCCCGACCGCGCCAGGCGAGGATCTGAAACGGGTCGGCGTCGAAGGACTCGGCCAGCAGGTAACAGGTCGCGGCGAGGTGTTTGCACGGGACTTCCCAGTCCGGACAGGAGCAGTCCATCGACAGTTCGCGCAGCGTGGCCGGAAACAGTTTCAGGCCGAGGTGGGTGAACACGTCCTCGATGTCGGTGGGCATCTCGCCGGCCAGCAGCTTCGCCGCGAAGATCGCCTGCTGAGCCAGTGCCTGGGTGAGTTGCGACCACTGCGCTCCGCTGAAGGCTTTCACCGCGATCCGCACCCGGTAGGGCTCCGGCCGGGAACCCTGCACCTGAGCGATGACGAGGCTGGTACTCAGCGACATGCTCAGCACCTGGCCGGAGCGGGCGTAGTTCTTGCCGCGTAGCAGCCGCCCGCCCATGCCGAAAGATTCCAGCACCTCGATGAACCGCCGCGACCACCAGGTCCGCGCGATCTCACCGCGTTTGCTGCGGGCCCTGATGCCGCCCTCGACCTTGCGTGGCCCGCTGGACCACGCCTGTCGCGGAATCTGCCGTCGCTCAGTCACCGACGGCGTCCTCGGACAGTCGGACCAGTTCGCGCAGTTCGCTGGTGGACAACTCGGTCAGCCAACTCTCCCCGGCGCCCACGACCATCCGGGCCAGTGCCTTCTTCTCCTCGATCATCGTGTCGATCTTCTCTTCCAGCGTGCCGATGCAGACGAACTTGCGGACCTGTACGTTGCGCCGCTGGCCGATCCGGAACGCCCGGTCGGTGGCCTGGTCCTCGACCGCCGGGTTCCACCAGCGGTCCAGGTGCACGACGTGGTTGGCCGCGGTCAGGGTCAGACCGGTACCGCCGGCCTTGAGGGAGAGCAGGAAGATCGACGGGCCGGTCGCGGACTGGAACCTGGCGACCATGCCGTCGCGTGCCTTCTTCGTGGTGCCGCCGTGCAGGAACAGCACCTCGGTGTCGAACCGGGCGCTCAGATGCGGCACGAGCAGGCTGCCGAACTCGGCGAACTGGGTGAAGCACAGGACTTTGTCGCCATCGGCGAGCGCGGCGTCGATGATCTCCTCCAGCCGAGCCAGTTTGCCGGACCGGCCGGCGATGCGGGTGCCGTCGCGCAGGAACTGGGCCGGGTGGTTGCAGACCTGCTTGAGCTTGGACATGGTGGCCAGGACCAGGCCCTTGCGCTCGATTCCCTCGCTGTTCTCGATCTTTTCCAGCATGTCGTCGACGACCGCCTGGTACAGCGAGGCCTGTTCGGGGGTGAGGTTGCACAGCTGTTTCATCTCGATCTTGTCCGGCAGATCGTCGATGATCTTCGGATCGGTCTTCAGCCTGCGCAGGATGAACGGCGCGGTGATCCGGCGCAGCCGCCCGGCGGCCTCGGTGTCGCCGTAGCGTTCCACCGGCACCGCGAACCGGGCCCGGAAGGTGCTCTCGGTGCCCAGCAGTCCCGGATTGGCGAAGTCCATGATGGACCAGAGTTCGGCGAGCCGGTTCTCCACCGGCGTGCCGGTCAGCGCGATCCGATGACGGGCCGGCAGGCCGCGCGTTGCCCTCGCCTGTCGTGAGGCGCTGTTCTTCACGTTCTGCGCCTCGTCGAGCACCACCCGGTCCCAGCTGATCTCCCCCAGTTCCGCGCGGTCCCTGGCCAGTACGGCATAGGTGGTGATCACCAGGTCGTGCTCGGCAACGGCCTCGGCGAGTTCGGCACCGGCCAACCGGTTCGCGCCGTGGTGCACGTGCACCGACAGCATCGGGGCGAACCTCGCCGCCTCCCGCTGCCAGTTGCCGACCAGCGACATCGGGCAGACCAGCAGCGTCGGCGGCCGGTTCCGGTCGGCCCGCTGCAACGCCTCCAGTGCCAGCAGCTGCACGGTCTTGCCCAGGCCCATGTCGTCGGCGAGGCAGCCGCCGAGGCCGAGACCGTCGAGAAACGCCAGCCAGGCCAGGCCGCGCCGCTGATACGGCCGCAGTTCCGTGCCGAAGCCGGGGGGCGGGGTCACCGGTTCGAGGTCCTGTTCCACTCCCCCGCTGAGCAGATCGGCCAGCCAGCCCGTGCCGCCGACCCCGGTCACCGGCATCGGCAGCTGCACCGAATCGGCGTAGGAACCGGCCTGTTGCAGCACCTCGTCGGCGGACATCTGCCCGCTGCCGTCCTTGCGCAGGAAAGCAAGTCCGGCGGCGAGCCGATTCTGGTCCACATGCACCCACTGGCCGCGAATATTCACCAACGGCACCTTGGCGGCGGCCAGCGCCTTGAGTTCGTCCCTGGTCAGCTGCGTCTCGCCGAGCGCGAGATCCCAGCGATAGTCGACCAGCATCTTCAGGCCGGCGCCATCGTTGCGGCTGACCACGCCCGAGGTGCCGGCGCTGGTCACGTTCAGCTTCAGGCTCAACTCCCCCGGCCGCCGCCAGGCCGCCGGCAACAGCACGCCGAACCCGGCGCCGTCCAGATCCGCCGCGCTGGTCAGAAAGTCGTAGGCACCCTCGACGTCCAGGGTCAGCTCGGTCGGCTTCGCCTCGCGCAACGCGGTTTCCAGCCGGGGAAACAGCCGACTGGCCTTGCCGAGGCCGGTGAGCAGCACCTCCTGCGGCGCGTCCACCCAGCGCCGCAGGACATGATCGGCGGAGCGCCAGACCTGGGTGGCGGAGACCAGCAGGCTCGGCTCGTCAACGGCCTGCAACAGGAACTGCAACCGCCAGTGGTCGTCCTCGTCGTGCTGGCCGGAGGCGACCTGGTCCGGCGCGAGCAGCCGGAAACCGGTGCGTACCGGACCGTGCTGGGCGCCGCTGTCCTGCCAGGCCGCGATCTGCTCGACCAGTCGACGCAGCGGAGCCGGATCGGCGTCGAACTCGGGGTTTCCGGTCAGCGCACGCAGCCAGGCATCCGTGATCACGCTCGCGGCGCCGGCGGCTCCCGCGCCGGCCACGTCCGCCGGCAGTAGCGTGCGGTTCGCGGCGGTCAGCCTGCCGCGTACCTCGGCATCGACGAGCCCGTCGAGGCCGACGCGCAGCAGCGTGGCCGGGGCGGCACCGGTCACCGCGTCCGGCGCGCTCGGCAAGGCACGAAAGGCCGGCGGCATGTTCTGCCGCAACGCATCCAGCGCGATAATGTCCATTCCGGACAGTACTGGCCGCCAGCGCGCCACCGGCCTGGTCTGCCGGTCGTCGTCGAACACCACACCCGGCACCACCTTCCCGGCCGCCACCAGTCCACTCGCGAACCCGACGAGCCGGGTCAGAAAATGCGCCGACGCGCCGAGCCGACAGTCGGCCAGTTCGGCAATGCCACCAACGCCGGCGGTGTCGCCACCGCCACGTGTGTCACTGGCGCCACGTATGTCACTGGCGCCACGTATGTCGCCGGTGAGCACGGTCAAGGCCGCGACGGGTGGCAACCGGAGCACCGGCACGAGCCACGGCCGGAGGCTGATCGCGCCGCGCTGCGGCCGGCCGGCGCGGAGCGGGTCGCGGACCAGCTCGGGTGAGGCGAGCGGGCCGGAACTGTAGGAGGGCAGCAGCACGGTCAGCGTGTCGGCCTTGGCGCTACCGTCGGTGACCGGCAGGAGATCCAGTAGCGCGCCGGTCGGCGCGGCAAACGGATGACCGGGTGCGCCACCTCGCGCAGGCCCGCGCAGTGGCCGGTCGAGCCTGGCCGGCAGATCCGCGTCCTCGGCCCAGAGCATGAACTCGCCGGTCACCGAGGCCAGGGCGTGCAACACCAACACTCGAACTCGCTCCTCCTGGATGGTGCGCCCAGCCTACGGCCTGCCCCCGCCGCCCGGCCTCGGCCGATGCCCTGAGGAGCCGATGCCCTGGGGAGCCGAGGTGCCCTGAAGGACCGGGATACGCCGAAGGGCCGGGGCGACCTCTGCCAACGTCCAGAGGTGACCTCGGCCAGTCCGGTCAGCGAGGGGATCGTCCGGCTTTCGCGCCTGTCCCGAGCTGAGACCGCACCCGTCGACACATACACACGATTCTCGATGTAACGGCTTTAGCCCCGTCAAGCCGTTACATCGGTTTTGGAAGGACTTAGAGGCTCCGGCAAATGATGTTGGAAGGGGTGGCCCACACCCCCGGATACAGGACAGGCACGGACATCAGTGATCATGAAGTTCCTGACGCTACGTGATCACAAGGACTGCCCGTG
>CAJCJE010000633.1 GCA_903970565.1 Candidatus Melainabacteria bacterium
CCGGGCGGAGTCGTCGTGCTGGACCTGAAGTTACGTGGCGTGCGCGATGCCGCCGCGGTGCTGGAGATCGTCGGCATGGGACACCGGGTGCTCGTGGTGTCCGCGCACGCCGGCCAGGACGAGGTGCTCGGCGCGATTGCCGCCGGCGCGCGCGGTTACCTGTCCAAGGACGCCGAGGGGGCGGAAATACTGCGCGGCATCCGGGAAATCGCGGCCGGCAATTCCTATGTCTCGCCGATGCTCGCGGCGTTGGTACTCGATTCCGAGCAGCGTGGTCAGATCGGCCCCCGGATCGTGCTTTCCGACCGGGAACGCCAGGTCCTTTCGCTGGTGGCTGCTGGTGAGCGAGATGCGGATATCGCCGAGTCGATGTCGATCAGCATTCGCACCGTTCGGTCCTATTTGGACAGAATTAGGGACAAGACCGGTCGGCGGCGCCGGCCGGAGCTGACCAGGCTGGCCATCGAGGAGGGCATCACCTACACCGCCTCCTCCGCGTCCTGACCGAGGCCGTCGACGACTGCCGTTCCCGAACTGTGCCGGATTGCCGTTGACCCATCAGGACTTCCGCGCGGCCGGTGGCTCGCGGGACATGCCGACCCGACTGGTGGCCGAGAGCCGCGCGGCCGTCGTGGCCTGTTCGACCCTCGCCCTGGCCCCGCGTCGCGCCGACGACCGATAGCCAGTACCCCTACCGGGTATAAGATGGCGAGGGTCGAGGGAGCGCGGGACGGGCGGTGGAGGACGCATGTGGGGTTACAGCGAGGACAAGGTGGGGTACCTGCGGCGGTTGCGGCGCATCGAGGGCCAGGTGCGCGGACTACAACGGATGATCGAGAACGACGAGTACTGCATCGACATCCTGACCCAGATCGCGGCGGCCACCAAGGCGCTGCAAGCCGTCTCGCTCGGCCTGATCGACCAGCATCTCGGCCACTGCGTGAGTGAGGCCGTCGCCGAGGGCGGCGACATCGCCGACGCCAAACTGCGCGAGGCCAGCGAGGCCATCGCCCGCCTGGTCCGCTCCTGATCTCCTTCCTGTTCGTCCTTTCCCGCTCCTCGCCCCTTCGGCTACGCGATTCGCGCTGATCACCGGTCTTGGATCGCGGCTGGCGGAGAACATGACGCGCGGCCGTTCGGGTAATGGCGCGGTCGTTTCGGCAGACGTAGCAAATCTCCCCCGGTCCGGTCGTGGACGGGGAGGCTGCCGAGGGCGGCCGATACCGTGGCGTTTCGTGTCACGATAGGCGGTGTGACCAAGGAACAGCCGCTGGAGGACCCGGCCGAGGAGCAGCCCATCGTGGCCATGCGCGACCTGGGCGCCGACCCTTCCGGCGCGGACACCCCCGCGTCTGCCGGCCCGGCCTATCAGCCCCTACCCCTGCCCAACGCGCGGCAGTGGATCACCGGCGGCCTGTTGCTGGCACTGTCGGCGATCTGCATCGTGGCCGCCCTGGTCCTCCCGCTCTACGAACTGGCCAGCGTGCCCTCCTTTGCCGAGCGCAACGGCGAGGGCGGCATGTTCAGCGACGTCACCTTCCAGGTCACCGCCTGGGGCCTGAACCTGCCAGCCGGTTACGGCGTCGTCGCGGGCTCCGGTTCCAGCGTCAACCTGATTCAGGTGCTGGTCGGGCCCGCACCCGTGTGGGGTGTGCCGCTCGTGGCGGTGGCCGTGTTGCTGGCCGGCTCGGCGGTGCTGGTGTGGCGGCGCGGCGTCCGCGCGATGACGCCGATGGTGTTCGGTTCCGTCGCGCTGTTCGCCGGCATCGTGGTCGCGATGGGTACGTTCCTGGTCAGCGCGACGCGCAACGGCACGATCGTCGGTGCCGGCGTGCGCTGGATCATCGGTCCCAGCTTCTGGATTCTGGTTCTCGCACTGGTCCTCGCCGTCGTCGGCGCGGTCATCAGCCACCGCAACCAAACGCCGTCGATCGGTCAACCAGTCGAACGGATCGAACCGGACACCCCGGCGCTGGGTTTCCCGGTGCCTGATCTCGACCGGTAATCCGCCCCGATGCTGGCCAGCGGCCCGTGGGCGGGCGTTGCGACGCCCCGTCCCGACGATGCCCCGCTGCCTCAAGGCAACCGGATCTGCACTGTTCGTGCCGGGTGCATCTCTTGACCCGCCCGCCCCACGCTGCTTGCATTCTGCTCAATACTGCTGAAACTTCACGGGTGGCGAAGTGCCGAGGGCGGTATCGAGAGGGGCTGGCTGATGAGTTCGACGGATCTGCGTGCCGACGCCGAGGCGATGCGCGAGGACCTGGTGGCGCTGCGGCGCGAGCTGCACCAGATTCCGGAGATCGGCCTGGACCTACCGCGCACCCAGGAGACCGTGCTCGCCGCGCTGGAGGGCCTGCCGCTGGAGATCAGTACCGGCGAGAAGCTCTCCTCGATCACCGCCGTGCTGCGCGGCGGCGCCCAACCCGCCGAGGGCGAGGGCCCGGTGGTGCTGTTGCGCGGTGACATGGACGCCCTGCCGGTCGCCGAGCGCTCCGAGGAGTCGTACCGGTCCCGGCACGAGAACGCCATGCACGCCTGCGGCCACGACCTGCACACCGCCGGTCTGGTCGGCGCGGCCCGGCTGCTGTCGGCACACCGCGCCGAACTGCCCGGCGACGTGGTGTTCATGTTCCAGCCCGGCGAGGAGGGCTGGAACGGCGCGTCACTGATGATCGACGACGGCGTGCTCACCGCCGCCGGCCGACCGGCTGACGCCGCATACGGCCTGCACGTGCTGTCCGCGATCCTGCCCAGCGGCATCTTCGCCTGCCGGCCCGGCCCGCTGATGTCCGCCTCGGACGCGCTCTACGTCCGGGTCGTCGGCGCCGGTGGCCACGGCTCCATGCCCTACACCACGCTCGATCCGGTCCCGGCGGCCTGTGAGATGGTGACCGCGCTCCAGACCATGATCACCCGCCGGTTCAACATCTTCGACCCGGTGGTGATCACCGTCGGCGTACTGAAGGCCGGCACGAAACGCAATGTCATTCCGGACGACGCGAGTTTCGAGGCGACCGTCCGGACCTACTCCTCGGAGAACCAGGAACGGGTCCGGCAACTGGCCACCGAGGTGTGCGAGGGCATCGCGGCCGCACACGGAATGCGCGTCGAGGTCCGCTACGACGCCGAATACCCGGTCACCGTGAACAACGCCGAGGAGGCCGCGTTCGTCGGCGAGACCGCGCGCTCGCTGTTCGGCGAGGAGCGCTACCTCGAGTCGCCGAATCCGTTGTCCCCGTCCGAGGACTTCTCCTTCGTCCTACAGAACGTGCCCGGCGCCTACCTGTTCCTCGGCGCGTGCTCGGCGGAGAACACCTTCACCGCGCCGAGCAACCATTCACCGCTGGCCTTCTTCGACGACAGGGTGATCCCGGACGGCGCGGCCATGCTCGCCGAACTCGCCGTCCGCCGCCTGGCCAGAACCGACGGTCGAGCGTAGGCCGCCCACCTACCCGGATAACCCCACGAGGTCGGCCGGTCCTCAGGCGCGTTCGGCGGTCACCGCGTGAATGAACGGGACCGGGCCGACGCCCAACACCTCTTCCCAACCGGTGCGGCGCAGACCCGCCGCCGTCAACAGTGCTTCAACCTCCCGCTTGGTGCGCATCCGATCCCGTTTGCCGACCAGCCCCGCCCACGGCGCGAGCCAGCCGACGGCGAACGGGTCGACGAGCACCAGCCGACCGCCGGGCCGCAGCACCCGGCCGATCTGGGCGATACCGGCCGCCTGGTCGGTCCAGTTGTGGAACGAGTCGGTGCTGACCACCAGATCGAACTCGTTGTCCGCGAACGGCAACCGCTCGGCGGGCGCGCACGCGAAGGTCAGCCTCGGCTGCGCGACCGTTGCCGCCGACGCGACCTCCACCATCCGTGCCGCCGGATCGACCCCGGTGCATATCGCGGCCGGGAAGCGCTCGGCGGCCATCCGCAGCAGCGAACCAGTGCCGCAGCCGACATCCAGCAGTGCTACCGGCGCAGCCACCAGTCGCGCGCCGATGTCGAGCGTGGCCTGCTGCACCGGCCGGTGGACGTTCGCCCCGATCCAGTCGCCGTCGTAGCGCGCGGCACGCTCGTTGAACTTCCGGACATCCTGCTCTCCCATCGTCGACGTCCCACCTCGTGCCTCGTGCAAAATGTATACTTCAAAGGGGGGCCAAAAGATTGCTACAAGATGAAACTCCTCCTGTAGCAGTCTATGCAACCACAACAAAAATCACTGATATTATTTTCTTTCCTGGCACCACCAGAAGGGATGATGGAGCCTTGTTTGCA
>CAJCJE010000634.1 GCA_903970565.1 Candidatus Melainabacteria bacterium
CCGTGGACCTCGAACCGCACCAGCGGCCCCGACGTCAGATCGGTCCGAACCGGCGCCACGATCACCCCGCCTGGCGCCGTCTGGTCAATTCACGCTTGCGGAAGCCGACCCAACTGGACGGCGGCGGTGGCGATGATCCGATCGTAGGGAGCCCGATCAGCATATCCGGCTGCGCCGTCGCCGTGGATGACGCTCGGCCGATGACCGGCGGTCGCGAGACTGGCGCGGGCACCAGCGGTCAGCGCGGCATCAATCTCGATCGTGGTCACCGCGTCGTCGCCGAGACGGCAAGCCAGCAGGCCGGCGTTGTAGCCGGTCCCGGTTCCGATATCGAGTGCGCGTTGTCCAGGATGAACATCAAGCGCGGCCAACATGCCGAACACAGCGGAGGGCATGGACGCCGAGCAGGAAGGCCGAACCCCGACAGCAGGCCATCCTGTTGCACCATCATCGAATTGGGTCACGATAACCCGGTCGGAGTACACCAGTTCGCGCCATAGGTCGAACTGTTCAGCGCGGTCGATCGGCGTGTACTCGCCATCGACTTCGACCCACACGCGGGCGGGCACGACGTGTTCCCGTGGCACCGCGCGCAGCTCATCAGCCCAGGCGGACGGGACGTCTCCAGCCGCCGTCAGGATGTCGTGCAGCGTGCGTGGGCCGACGACCTTGGCGGACTCAGTCACGAGTCGTAAGGGTTTTCGTATTTGCTCGGGTCAAGGTTCCCGTGCGTCCTCGCTGGTCTTCTTGTCGTCTTCCACGCTGTGCTTGTTGCTGTCATCCTTGCTGTTCTTGTCGTCCGTGTCTTTGGCCACGCGAGTGAATCCTGTTCCCGAGTGGCGAGCAGTTCCTCGCCTACCGTGCCGGCAAAGGCGAGCACAGGATCAGTGCTCAAGCATGGTTGGACGAAGCGATCCGGGACGAAGCTGCGAGCAGGTACCTCTGCCACACCGCGGATTTGGAGGACCTGACCATCGGTAGGAACTACCGGTCACAGCGATCGGTCGCCCGACTGGAGAACGACGGACGCTGGGCCCAGAACGGGTCTCAGAGGAGAGCACCCTCACCGCCCGAGAAGGTCTCACACCGGGAAGCTTGGACGTTCAGGCTCCCCCGTCGCGTTGTGCTGTCGACCGCCCGGCCGCGTCCATCTCCGCCTCGCCGGCACCATCACGCGGCCTCCTCCACATCGGCAGAGTGGCTGTCCTGCCAGTCGCTGGAGTCCGACCAACGCCGATACACGGCAGGTTGCCGGGAACACCGCAATACGCCCGCTGTAACCGTCCGTCCGGGTACCGCTCGGTGTCACCCCACGCCGCCAGGGTCTACCTCGGTTACGCGTGCTCCACGCGCCCTGCACAGACAACAACCCCACGATCGAACAAGCGTTCGATCGTGGGGTTATGAAAATCCAATCCAGCGTGAACGCCTACACCACCCCACGACATCGGGAGTGATCGGTCAATCCCGTTGTCATGGTGACAGGGGCCCAAGGCGCGTCCCGCCGGAACCGCTCTGAATCCCCCGCGTTGATCGAGCAGGCGCGGGGGGAGTCAGCGGGTGCGGACTTGTCAGGCCAGAATGACGTTCTCGGCCTGAGGCCCCTTCGGTCCCTGAGTAATGTCGAAGGTTACCTGCTGGTTCTCTTCCAGGGACCTGAATCCTGAGGCGTTGATCGCCGAGTAGTGCACGAACACGTCCGGGCCTCCGCCGTCCTGGGCAAGGAACCCGAAACCCTTCTCAGCGTTGAACCACTTCACTGTCCCCGTTGCCATGATTTTTTCCTCCAGCTCGCACAGACCACATTCGGCCTGTAGCACACAGTCATACCATGTTCGAAAACAAGCCCGACAACCCAAAGGGTGAAGATCTCACAGAAATTCCGGTCCAGCAGTTGGTTCCGCGAGCAGACTCCGGTCAGGACCGAGTGGGCACAGCTGGGATCGAACCAGCGACATCCTGCTTGTAAGGGATCTCGGCCATACGGCAGTGGCGACCTGCAAAGACGCTGGTCAGCGACTTCCATTGTGGCCAAAGTTATCTGGTCGCTAATCGATCTTGCCGAAAGGCCATTCGTTACGCAAATGTAACCACAAGCGCGCCTACATGCGAGTCGATCAGTCCGCCAACTCCTGGTCGAGCGCTCACCCAGAGTAAGACCGGACCGGCACCGGCGGCGATGCTCGAACTCACGCCCGGATCGCTGCCCGGTGGGGCATCCGGGGAATGCGGTGGCATCGTGTCACTGTCCGCACTTCCACGGTTACGCGATTCGTCGTATCCTGAATTGGTCGCGACAGTGGAGACCCCCCGCTCCAAGCGTCGAGACGAAGGCGCAGCCCCTGTGACCCCGGCCCCTCCCCCTCGCCGCTGGTCCGGGGGCTGCGCAGCGCACGAGCCAGCCCTACCTCGGTGGAATCTCGCGATCCGCTGACACTGGGTGTCCCGGCCGCTACTCTGATGGATCGGGGAGGCGCAGCCAGGCGGGGCACGCGCCGCGACGAGGGGATTTAGTAGCTATGCCCGAATCGGGTTCGGCGAGGCGCAGTCGGGGTCGTCCGGAAGAAATCAAGTTTGATTTCGGCGACGACGAGCCGGCGGAGAGGCGTCGCCCCAGGCCACCGGCCCCGGCAAGGCCGCAGGCATCAGCCTTCGGCAGCGGTCAACCCGTCCAGCCGGTCGTCCCGGCTACTCGACCGACCCCACCGACTCCGGCGTCGAGCACGCCCGCTGCGCCACCGAGCGAGAGCAGCCTGGCCGGCATGGTGTTCGTCCCCGCCGAACCCATACCGGTCGGCACGCAGCAGGCGAAGTTGCAGTTGCGTCGCATGCAAGATGGCCGACTGGCAGTGCTGGCCTTTACCTCGCTGGACCTCCTGGTGGCCGGGTGCGGCCCGCACCAGGGGTGGATGGCGGCACCGGTCGAGCAGTTGGAAAACCTACAACCGTTGGTGGGATTCGACGTGATCGCGCTGAACGTGGACCTACCGGATGACTGGCGTGTTGACCTCGCCGGTCACACCGAGGTGGAGAACGGAGCGGGTCGATGAGCGGCGGCTTCAATATCAAGGACCTCAACCGGGTGGCCAGCACCCTGGCACAGGGCGCGCAGTCGCTGGCGGGGTTGTCGTCGAGCGCCCCCGCCATCCCCGACGCGGGTATCTCGACGGGCGCGGTGGCCAACGCGATCAGCGCGTTCTGCAACGTCATGTCGAAAGCCACCCAGACGGCCGCGAATGCCGCAGACCAAGCTCAATCAAACTCGGCCAATTACGACAATACCGATGAAGCAAACAAGAGTGACTTCGGGAAGCTCGGGGGGGCGCACTGATGGGGATCAACATCGACGTGGCCGGGGACGAGAACGCGTGCCGCGACGCCGCCAAGTCCCTGACAACCCTCTCCCAGGGGATCGAGACCGGCGGCACGTCCTTCCACACCGCGCTGTCGGAATCGGAATCTGACTGGCAGGGCCAGGCAGGGGACGCGTTCCGCACCCGGCTGCAACCGGTGGGGCAGAGCGTCGACACGATTGCCGGCCACACGCAGACGGCAGCGCAGGCGTTGAACTCCTTCGCCGATGACTTGACCACGGTGAAGTCCCGGATGAACCAGGCGCGGGGCATCGCCACCTCGGCTGGGCTGACCGTCAATGGGACCACGATCGAGGAGCCCGCCGCGCCGGCACCTGTTCAGCAGTCGACGGCCGGCGCCCAGCCAGCGATGACACCGCAGGCCGCGCAGGCTGTGCGGAATTACCAGACCCAGCAGCAGGCGTATCAGCAGGTCCAGCAGACCGTCACCGAGGCGCGGACGATCGAGACGAATGCGCACAACACGCTGGGCCAGCAGATGAACGCTTGGCAGACCATGGCCGAGGACGCCGTGGAGCAGTCACCCTGGATCGTCGTCGGGCTCGGTACAGGTGTGGTCGGTTCGGAGGTCGACAAAGCGGACGAGTGGGCCGAGCAAGCAGAGACGCGAAGCTCTCAGGCCAAGGTGTGGCAGGCCGTCGCCGACAGGTTCAACGACCCGTACTACGCGTCACAGGCCGCCCGACAAGCCGGGGTATACGAGACCGAAGCGTCCAGCTTCGAAAAGATGTCCAACAGCGCCAGCAAGTTCACGCTGGGCGCGCAAGGCTCTAAAATTGGCGACGCCCTCAAGTTCA